>CBFGOU010000455.1:0-4504 GCA_965650445.1 uncultured Oxalobacteraceae bacterium
CGATCTGTTCGCAGATCGCGCACGATTCGCCCAGCTTGACCAGCTTGGCCAGGTAAGGATCGAGCGAGTGGAAGGGCACGCCGCACATCTTGATCGGGTTGCCGTTGGAAGTGCCGCGCGCGGTCAGCGTGATGCCGAGAATGCGTGCGGCCTTCTCCGCATCGTCATGGAAGAGTTCATAGAAGTCGCCCATGCGGTAGAAGACCAGCATGGTCGGGTAATCGGCCTTGATGCGCAGATATTGCTGCATCATGGGCGTGATTTTCTCAGTGGCGCTGGCCTTGACGGCTTCGGCGCTGATCTCTTTTGGAACGTTGGTCATTGATGTGTTTTCGGGGGCGGTGCGGTGTGCAGGCAGCATTTTACCGCCTTGTGCCTGCCGAGGGGGCTATCGCTGGCTTGGCGCTCATTCCAGGCAACTGCGGCG
The DNA here is from genome assembly GCA_965650445.1 of uncultured Oxalobacteraceae bacterium. GTDB lineage: Bacteria > Pseudomonadota > Gammaproteobacteria > Burkholderiales > Burkholderiaceae_D > Telluria_A. Next base: position 428 of record CBFGOU010000455.1, read on the forward strand.
CTGGGGGACTACGGGAAAGGATTAAAAAGCCGTTCGAAATCGTGGCTTGAAAAGAGATGACGCCAAAAGCGGCGGTAATATATATCCTGCGTGTGGGAAACTATCCATCGGATGATACTTCTGTTGAAAATTGGGAAGGCTGCATGCGTTAAAAACCGGCCCGCACGACGTCAGCTAGGGAACTTTGTTCAGGGTTGCCAATCAAATCATGAACAGCCTCCAAGTGAAAGTGAGTAGTTCTGCCCGTGAGCGTAAGAGTAAGAACAAGCTAAGAAACCGCAGGGGGATCAAATGGCAAATCTTTTTATTGGCAGACATGGATCACCATTGTTGCTTGAAGACGGGCTAATAGTCGCGTTAGTTGACTCAAAAGACGATTTCGAGCGTGGTGCATTGGATCTCTATGACGCAATGCAGGCATATGATGCCTCGAGTGGCATTGTGCTCGTCCCCCGCGAAGTGGCGTTCACACTTGGTCCCTTGGATCCTGCCTGGATCAGTAGAGGCATCAGCATCGAGCCTAGCGAGCACTGCAACCTGGAAGTGGTGGGCAATGACTTGCTGGCCGAGTACCGTTACGGCGTGGTCCAAATGGAAGCAAGCCTCAAGAAGATGGATGAATTCGCCCATGCCCAGGCCAAGGCGCGGGAGCACCTGAAACCAGCACGAGCAGGGGTAGATGGGTTGCACGAGTTGGAAAAACTTGGCAACGCGTAGCCATGGCAACCAACGTTTTGGCATTGCACCGGGTCTCCCCCCGCTGCTTTGACTTGGCCGGACTCCGCCCGGCCAGCGTCCGGGATCAGCTGGTTCGTTCAACCATTATTGTCGACGCACTTGTTTCCGGCTCATTAATCGGGCCTGACCGGTCACTGCTTGCTGACCGGTCACTGCTCGTGTATGGCGCAGGTGCAGCGGGCATGAACGCGGCAATGCGTGCAGCGTCGCACGGCGTCAACGTGACAGTCGTCGAACTCGATCGGATTCAGTTCGGTGCAATTGCAAACTGTCAGATCCGCCGGATCGACCCGACCGAGTACGACTGGCCGTACGAACACTGGAAAGTTGGCAAGTTTCCTATCGTCGGCAGTTGCCCGCTACGGCAACCCAAACCGATGTCAGGTGCCCTGCTCGCAGCGATTTGGCGAACATCTTGGAAAGCGTTCATTCGCACGCGAAACGGCATGGCGCCTTTTGGATCGGTTGACCTGTTGTACGAGCTCGATGCAACTACGCTGCGCATAAGCCACGGGCCAGAAGGACAACTTGAGGTTTTCGGGCGCTGGCATCCAGACGGTGCGCCCAAGTACCGTGTCTTCGGTGCACTGCTGTCCTGTGTGGGGATCGGCCAGGAGCGGGTGACGGTGCCGGTCGATAAATGCGCCAGCTCCTATATCGGCCCTGCCTTCTGGAGCGGTGTGGACAACCTGTGGCCGGGTGCAGCGTTGCCGGGCAATATATCGAAAGTCGTCATTTCCGGCGGAGGAGACGGTGCAATGCAGGACATCCAGCGGGTCGCAACTTCCTGGTTTGGACGCGAGTTATACCAGCGACTCGAAGATCTGGTGAAGACCTTTCCCGGAGCGGTGCCGGATGAGCAGATACTTCGAAAGTTGATTAGCGCCGAAGAGACCGGCCGCCGTGCCTACTGCTGGGCTGCAGGCGACCGGGAACTAGGTGTGGCGAAAGGCAGATGGCACGTTTCGATGAAAGCACTTGTCGCGCGATTCGTTCGGAATTGGACCCAGGCTGAGGCTGAAGTTGTCGCCCTGAGGCTATTTCGCAAAGAGCTCCTTGACGGTCACTTAACGATCACCTGGATCATGGCCGAGCCAACACCAGGTTGTGCCTACGCATTGAACCGATTTCTCGTGCTGCTCCTCATCGAACTAAGCAAGCGGCTGCGCTTGAAGCCGCGCCCGTTCAGCGTCAGGACGTCGAGCATTATTGACACCATTGGATCCTTGGACGGGCATCAGTGCACAGGCATACATTCTTGCATCGGGAAAAGTCACTGGGTCCGGCTAAAGTCGGCTGATCCGAAACTGAGACGGCAGTCTCGGGTAAACAATGTGAATCTCATCATCATTCGGCACGGCATGGAATCGCGGACGCCGCTTCTGAGCAGCAGACCGCCAGTTCCGGACCAGATATTGCCATTTGGATTGCGATAGCTGGGTCGGCACCCTGGTCGTCGCGTTAAATTGACAAGTCATCGCGCATCAGGGAAAGAACGGTCGCAGCTGGAGAAGGGAGCCGCCGCGCAGACAGGCACGGTCAAGCGGTGCGGCTAGCCCTCGCATGCCCCGCGTTACAGTACGCCGTGTCGCTAACCGCCGTTCTTATGCTGCGGCAATCCTCTTTGCAATATGCGCCAGCGCGTCTTCCACCTGATCGATCAGGATCAGACACAGGTCGCCCGGCGACAGGCGCGCCAGCGCCTTGTCGATGGCAATGAACTCGCCATTGATTTCATCCACGTGGGTGGTGCGGCTGGCGCCTTCCAGGCCCTGGCGCAGCAGCGCCACCACTTCGCCGTCGGCGCGTCCGCGCTGGCACTGGTCCTGGTAGAGCAGCACGTCGTCGAAGGCCGCGCCCAGGATCTGGGTCTGCTGGCGGATGTCTTCGTCGCGCCGGTCGCCGGCACCGCTGATGACAACAAGGCGGCGCTTGGCCGGCATCGCCTGCACCGCCGCCACCAGCGCCTGCATGGCGTCCGGATTGTGGCCGTAGTCGGCGATCACCGTGGCGCCGCGGTAGTCGAACACGTTAAAACGTCCGGGCGCGTTGTCGCTCTCGTTGGCGAAGGACTTCAGGCCGGCGCGCACGCTGTCCCAGTCCAGGCCCACGCCCCAGGCCGCAGCCACCGAAGCCATGACGTTCTCGACCTGGAAACCGATGCTGCCGTTGCGGGTGATCGGAATGTCCGACAGCGGGATCTTCTGCACCTTCTTGCCCTGCGCCGCCACCAGATGGCCGTCTTCCACGAACACGGCGCGCTGGCCCTGGGCGCGGTGGGTCACCATCACCGGATGCTCGGGATCGGCGGCGAAGAAGGTCACCGAGCCGCGGCAGTTGTCGGCCATCGTCACCACCACCGGATCGGCGGCGTTGAGGACGGCCACGCCGCCATCGGCCACGTTCTGGACGATCACGCGTTTCAATATCGCCAGGTCTTCCACCGTGGTGATGTAGTTCAGGCCCAGATGGTCGCCCGCGCCGATGTTGGTCACCACCGCCACCTTGCAGCGGTCGAAGGCCAGGCCTTCGCGCAGCAGCCCGCCGCGCGCGGTTTCGAATACGGCAGCGTCCACGTCGGGGTGCAGCAGCACGTTGCGCGCGCTGCGCGGACCGCTGCAGTCGCCGCTGTCGATCTGGCGCCCTTCGATGTAGACGCCGTCGGTGTTGGTCATGCCGGTGCGCAGGCCCGACGCCGTAAGCAGATGGGCGATCAGGCGCACGGTGGTGGTCTTGCCGTTGGTGCCGGTAACGGCCACCACCGGGATGCGGCCATCGTCGCCATCCTTGAACAGGGTCGAGATGATCGCTTCGCCGACGTCGCGGCCCTTGCCGAACGAAGGCGACAGGTGCATGCGCAGGCCCGGCGCGGCGTTGACTTCGACGATGCCGCCGTTCTGTTCCTCGATCGGACGCAGCACGCTGTCGCACACCAGGTCGACGCCGCAGATGTCCAGCCCGACCATGTCGGCCGCCGCCACCGCGCGCGCCGCCACTTCCGGATGCACGTCGTCGGTCACGTCGGTGGCCGAGCCGCCGGTGGACAGGTTGGCGTTGTTGCGCAGGATGACGCGCTGGCCCTTGGGCGGCACCGAGTCGGCCACGTAGCCTTGCTTGGCCAGGCTGGCGAGGGCGATGTCGTCGAAGCGGATTTTGGTCAGCGAGGTCGCATGGCCGTTGCCGCGGCGCGGATCGAGGTTGACCTGGTCGACCAGCTGGCGCACGGTGTGCTTGCCGTCGCCGACCACGATGGGCGGATCGCGCCGCGCGGCGGCCACCAGCTTGTTGCCGATGACGAGCAGGCGGAAGTCGTCGCCGGGCAGGTAGCGCTCGACCAGG
>CBFGOU010000456.1:0-4499 GCA_965650445.1 uncultured Oxalobacteraceae bacterium
CGCCAGCAGGCCGAAGGCCAGCCATTTCCAGCGGCCCAGCGGCATCGGCTTCTGGCGCGCGCCCTTGCCCTTGATCGACACATACTTGTTGGCCGACTTGAGCAGCCAGCGCTGCAGCATCACCAGCGGCATCGTCACCATCACCAGGCACACCGCCACGGCAGCCATCAGGTGGTAGGACGGGGTGCCCAGCTTGTTGGTCAGCTTGTACAGATAGGTGGCCAGCACCAGGTGGCCTTCCGGATCGCCCAGCACCAGCACCAGGCCGAACACTTCGAAGCCGAGGAAGAACACCAGCACGCCGGCATAGGCCAGCGCCGGCATGATCATCGGCAGCGATACATTGATCATCACCTGCAGCGGCGAAGCGCCGGCCACGCGGGCGGCTTCCTCGACGTCCGAGCCCAGGCTCTTGAGCGCCGACGAGGCGTACAGGTACACGTGCGGAACGTGGGTCAGGCCGGCGATGACGACAATGCTGGTGAACGAATACACGTTCCACGGGATGAAGCCGAGCAGCTGCCTGGCCCAGGTCGAATAAAAGCCCACCGGCCCCATCGACACCACGTAGCCGAAGCCCATCACCATCGGCGAGACGAAAATCGGCACCAGCAGCAGCGGCGCGATCCAGCCGCGGCCCGGCAGGTCGGTACGGATCATCAGGAAGGCCAGCGCGCCGCCCAGCGGCACGGCGATGGCGGCCAGGCCGCTGGCCAGAATCAGGCCGTTCCAGAACGCCTGGCTGAAATCCGGGTCGTCGAAGATGAAGCGGTAGGCGTCCAGGCCCAGCGTTTTCATCGGCATGAAGAACGGCGCCGACAGAAAGCTCTGGTAAAAAATCAGAAACAGCGGCAGAAAGATGGCGATGCAGGCGAGCGTCACCACGAGGCCACGCGGCCAGTTAAGGCGCGGCCCCGTCAGGGATAGTGTCGACATGGTGAAGTCCAGGTTGGGTGGAAATGCCGGGCCGCGCGCGGCGGCCCGGGCGGGACGGCTTACTTCTTACCGGCCGTCTCTTTCCATTTCTTGAGGAAGGCCATGCGCTTGGCCGGCTCCAGGTATTGCAGCAGGCTTGGGCTGACCGGGATCGGCTTGATGTTCTTCTCGCCGACCTGTTTGACCAGGTCGGAGGCGGTGGTCTCGCCTTTCACGTCCATGCGGATCGCGAACAGTTTGGAATCGTTGGCGATGACGGTCTGGCCGCGCGCCGACAGCAGGTAATCCATCCACAGCCTGGCGGCGTTCGGATTGCGCGCGGCCTTGTTGATGAACTGGACGCGCGACATGATCAAGGTGTAGTCGGCCGGCAGGACCACGCCCAGCGACGGATCGGCCTTGGCGCGCACCAGCGCGTAGGAACCGAGCACGTTGTAGCCGATCAGGTTTTCGCCCGACGAGATACGCTCGATCATGGTGCCGGTGGAGGACTGCACGCGCACGCGCGCCTGGCCGAAGCCTTGTTCGAGCGCCGGGAAGCCCGGGTAATCCAGCGAATCCTGGGTCATGAACATGAAACCGACGCCGGATTTTTCGATGTCGTAGGTGGTGACCTTGTCCTTGAATTTTTCGCTCGTGATCAGCCTGGCGAAGTCGGCGTGTGTCTTCGGCACTTCCTTGGCATCGACCAGGCGCTTGTTATAGACGATGGCGGCCGGCTCGAAGGTGGTGCCGTAGGCGGTGTCGTTCCACACCGCCCAGCCCGGAATTTTGGACGCTTCTGGCGACTTGTACTGGGCCGCATAACCGTCCTGCGCCAGGCGCATCTGCAGGTCCATGGCGGACGACCAGACCACGTCGGCGGTGGCGCCGCCGGCGGCCGCTTCCGAAATGAAGCGGTTGTACACTTCGGTGGAGTTCATGTCGTTGTACTCGACCGTGATGCCGGGGTACAGGGCGTTGAAGTCCTTCACCAGCGGCTGGGCGGCCTTGCTGTCGGTGGCGCCGTAGATCACCAGCTTGCCTTCCTTCTTGGCGGCGTCGACGATTTTGGCGTAGGCGGCCGGGTAACCCGCCGGAATCTGGGCGCCTGCGGACAGGGCGATGGTGGCCAGTACGGACGCGATGGCGCCGCCGACGATCGATTTGGTCGTTTTCATTTCAGTCTCCTGCGTTGTTATGGTCGGCCGTCTGGCCGCCAGAGTATCGTGAGTGCTAGCGCACCAGCCGGAATTGGCCGGCTTGCCGTTGGTAGTCCCGTACGGCTTTGTTCACATAGTCGGTCAGGGCCTGGCCGGTCAATGCAAACGGAAATAGTCCCTGCTGCGCGCGCTGGCGCGCGAACTCCGGGCTCGCCAGCATGCGCTCAAACCGTGCGACCCAGGCGCGGTAGTCGGCGTCGGGCACGCCCGGTGCCATCCACACGCCGCGCACCACCGGCCACACCAGGTCCACGCCCTGCTCGCGGGCGGTGGGCACGTCCTTCAGCACGCCGGCCAGGCGATGTTCGGACAGCACCACCAGCACGCGCACCTTGCCGGCATCGGCGTACAGCGTGGCTTCGGACGCATCGCCCGAAATCACCTGGACAAAGTTTGCCTGCATCGCCACGAAGGTTTCGCCGCCGCCTTCCAGGGCGACGAAGCGCAGCAGCTTGGGATCGATGCCGGCGCCGCGCGCCAGCAGTGCCATCTTGAGCCAGTCCTGGCTGCCGACGGTGCCGGATACGCCGATCAGCACATCCTTGGGCTTGCGCTTGAGCGCGGCAATCAGGTCGCCCAGATTGCGGAAGGGCGAATCGGCACGCACCGCGATCATGCCGTAGTCGGCGCCCAGCGCCGCGACCCAGCGCACGTCGCTGGGCACGGCCTGGCCGAACTTGCCCTCGGCCAGATTGAGCAGCGAGCCGCTGGAAAACGCCACCAGCGTGTCGGCTTCGGCGCGGCGGCGCGATACCAGCGAATGCCAGGCCACCGCGCCGATGCCGCCCGGCAGGTAACTCAGCTTCATGGAGGCGGCTGCGCCCTGCTCCTTCAAACCCATCTGGACCAGCTTGCAGGTCAGGTCCATCGCGCCGCCCGGTTTGGACGGCACGATGCATTCGGCGGCGGGAACGGAGCTGGTGGCTCCGGTCAGCAGCGCGGCGAACAGGGCGAGGAGCGCTTTCATGGCTGGTGCTTAGAAGCGGTGCTGGATGCCTGCGGTCAGGCCGGTCTGGGTGCTGGCGAAACCGGGATCGTCGCGCGACAGGCTCACGAGCTTGTTGTTGTCGGCCTTGGCATGCGCCAGCGCGACATACAGGTCGGTACGCTTGGACAGCGCGTACAGGCCGCGCGCCACGTACATGATTGGATCGGCATCGGCGCCGGGGGCGAGGTTTTTCACATCCACATAGTACACCGCGCCGGTCAGGGTGATCGCCGGTTTGATGTAATAGCTCGCGCCGGCCCAGTAGGTGGTGGCCTTGAGGTCGCGGGTAAGCGGGTTGGCCGCTTCCAGCTTGTAGTCGCGCAGGCCGGCGGTGAGGCGGAAGGCGTCGGCCTTGTAATTCACACCCGCGTGCACGGCGGTGGTCTGGTCGCGGCGGCCGGTGGCGATGGCGTTGCCGTTGATTTGCTCGTAGCTGAGCATGGCCGACAGCGGACCCTGGGTCCACGAACCGGCCACCGCGTATTTGCGGCTGTCGGCGGCGTTGGCGGCCTGCTCGCCCAGGCCGATGGTGGCGCCGTACTTGAAGGCGCCGGTGCTGCCCGAGTATTTGATCAGGTTATCGAATGCCGTCGTCATGCCGTACTTGGACGGGCCGCTGGCGTTGGTGGAGGTAGCCCACGAGTAGTTCGGCGCGAAGCCGAGCGGATCGAAGCCGATCACGAAGTCATAGGTGGTGGTGAAGGAACGGCCGATCACCACGCGGCCAAAGCCGCCTTCCAGGCCGACGTAAGCCTGGCGCTTGAACAGCGCACCGTCGGAGGCGCCGGTATCCAGCAGGATGCCGCCTTCCAGGCCGAACACGGCTTTCAGGCCGCCGGACAGGTCTTCGCTGCCCTTGATGCCCCAGCGCGAGGTGTTTTTGCCGCCCGAGACGACCTTGAACGTGCTGTCCTTGGACGCGTTGGCGTTGTCCAGGTATTCGACGCCGGCGTCGATCAGGCCATACACCTGCACGTTCGATTGAGCGTGAGCGGCGCCAGCGGCGGCGATGGTGGCGAGGGCGGCCAGCGTAAGTACGGAATGCTTCATTGTGTCTCCGGGTGTCATTGTGTTTATGGTTTTGGCACTACGGGATGGACTATAAAACCGCGAACCTTTCAAAAGGCTTTCGATGCGCGCCTGTCGCCGGGGCGCCACAGCGGCCACGCGCCGCCCCGTATTTCGGCTTACACTCTCGCGCATGCGAATACTCTTAGTGGAAGACCATGTCGAACTGTCGCGCTGGGTCGCCAAGGCCCTGGCGGACGCGCGCCTGACGGTCGAATGCGCCGCCAACGGCGCCGATGCCGACGCCCTCCTGCACACCCAGGACTACGCGCTGGTGATTCTCGACCTGACCCTGCCCAAGATGG
>CBFGOU010000457.1:0-4493 GCA_965650445.1 uncultured Oxalobacteraceae bacterium
TTGCGGTCGAACAGGTTGAGCAAGTCGACGCTGATCTGCAGTTTCGAATTGGCGCGGTAGCCTGCTTTCAGGTTCGCGGTCCAGAACGGAGTGGATTTTTGCTGCCCCGTTTCCTCCAGCGCGTAGGAGCTTAGGTAGCGCATGCGCAGGCCGCCGAACCATTGGCCGCCACGGTCGGCGCCGACGCCCAGCGAAGCGGTGAGCGGGATCGCATTCGGAACCGCCCTGCCGCCGCTCTCCAGCGGCACCTCGAAGCGCGCTTGCGACCACGCGACATCGCCATCGATGATCAGCCAGTCGTTGGGCGTCAGGTAGTTCGACCATTCGATTCCGTGGCGCGCCGAAGCGCCGCGCGCTTCGGTAACGCCCTCGTCGCCGACAAAGACCAGCTCCGATCCCAGTTTCATGCGCCACAAGGCCAGACTGCTGCTCCAGCCGGGAACGGGATTGGCGCGCAGGCCAACTTCCGCGCCGCGCGCTTTGGCGAACAGCTTCAGCTTTTCGGTCGCGCCGCCATCGACCGGGTTGACCACGGAAGTCGCTCCGCGCGCGTCGTTGCTGTGGTAGCCATCACCCCAGTTGGCGTAGAGCTCGGCCTTGGCATTGCCGCCAAACGGCCCGACTACGATCCCCAGTTTCGGACTGGTCTGGCCGCCACTGGCAGAGCCGCCGTTGCGCATGTTGAACTCCCCGCTCAAGGCCACCACCTCGGCGCTGATCCGGTCGTAACGCAGTCCAAGGGTGCTGCGCAGCCACGGCGTCCACTGGGTGCGCGCTTGCGCAAACACGCCGGCGGCGTTTTCGGCGATGCGGTCCTCCCGTACCGTGGCGGTGCGCACCCGGTTGATGGTGTTGTACAAGCCGACCTTGCCGATCCTGTCATGGCGCAGTTGCAGCCCAAGCATGAGTTCGGTGTCATTCACATCGGAGCCAGGGAACCAGGTGCGCGCCGCTTGGCCGCCCCAGGTCGTGCGCTGGTCCGCCTGCTCATGCTGGTCGCCCCGCGGACCGTTGATGAAGCCCGACGGCGCGGAGAAAAGGTTGAGGCCGTAATCAGCGATATAGGCGCTGAACTTGCGCAAGCCGCTCGCATCGGATGCCGCCCATTCTCCCGCCAGGCTGGTGCGGTGCGTGATCCCGCCATCGCTGGGCAACAGCGCGCCAAAGCGGCCGATCTCACCGCTGGTGATGGCGCGTTCAGGCACGTGCTCGGTCGCGTCCCATTGCGCCCGGTACGCCATCGCGGTCACGGAGAAGCCGTCGTGCGCGTTGCCTTTGGACAGGCGCAGTACGGTATTGAGCTTGCGTAGATTCTCCGGCTGGTCCCAGGGGCCGTCATTGCTTCCCACTTCGACCGCGCCCAGCAATTGGAAACCAGCGACTTCGCCACTACCGGCGCCCAGCAGGCGGCGAAAACGATGCGGCCCCGCCGACAGGTCGGCAAACGGCGCCGGCAACTGACGCTGATAGGCAATCCGCGCCGACCCGGTCGCCGAAAAGTCGCCATCGTCGGCGGCATACACGCCTTTGCGGTATTTGACATTGGCCACCAGTTCCGGGATCAGGAAGTTGAGGTCCATGTAACCCTGCCCGTGGCCGTGGCTGGCCACATTCACCGGCATGCCCATCAGCGTAGTGGCGAAGTCGCTGCCGTGATCGAGGTTGAATCCGCGCAAAAAATATTGGTTGGCCTTGCCATCGCCCGAATGCTGGGTGACGATCATCCCCGGCACGGTTTCCATCACTTCGGCTGCCCGCAGCAAGGGGCGCGTGGCCAGCTGCCTGGCGGTGATGTTGCCTTCAGTGGCTGAGTCCGCCACACCCATCAAGTTGTTCGTGACACCCGTGACGACAATTTCTGGAAGGACCGGGACGCCGGTGGCATGGGCACAGCCGATCCCTGCCATCAGGGTGAATGGCAGCAAAGGTTTACAGCAGAATTGGCGCATCAATTTTCTTTATAAGCAAAGTCCGGGCGTGCCGCTGTCAATAGCGACACCTGCAAGATGACGCCCTTACGATGCACACGTGCAAAGCTGCCTGGCGCAGGACGCAACAACGCCCGCGACCAGCCCATGCCTCAGGAAATAAACAAGGTAAGGACACAAACTGACAAAACCACTCCCCGGGTTTTGTACCATCAATCATCGTGAAGGCCGGTCTTCTGGCTCGCCTTCATCCTCGTTTGTCCTTACCTTCCCGTGCCTTGCACAGTGGCGTTTGAACAAAGTCGTCTGGCTTACAGCAGCGGGGGCTGCGCCGGACTGGCAAGAGATGCAATCTCCCGCGTCACCGGCTTCCCGTTTCACCCTCCGGCAGACAAGCCGAAGGACACCATTCACGTAGTGTGCGAATTTTACATTGAATGCTTTGGTGTATCAATCCGCCACGCCGACTACGCCTCGCCCCCGGCCTGGTTAATGCGCCGCCCCGCCAGTGGCCCCCTGTCCGGCACCGTCGCGCCTGCCCGCAAAGCTGTCCAGCGGATGCGCGGCGAACTCTTTTTCGGCCTGCGATAGTGCGGGCTGCGGCCTCGTCCCGGCCGGTTTCTCCTCGATGTCGATCAGGCGCGTCTCGCCAAGATGCCAATCGGCGCCGTCCGCCCACAAGCGCGTGCTTCCCTGGATGCGCACGGTGCGCCCGTCCACCACCGCGTCGCTGACATGCCAGCGCAAGGCCGCCTGCGCCACGCCCACCGGTCCGGTGCCTGACTCGCGATCCAGGGTAATCACATCGGGCGCCAGCAAGCCGCCGAAGAGTCGCCCGCGGCCCGCCAGAAACGCAGCAGCCTTCTCCATGCGCGGGCCTGGGCTCGCGCCCATGACTTCCAGCGTTTGCGCCAGCTCGCCGCAGAGTCGGTCGGCGCTCTCGCGCAGACCGAGGAAACGGGAGGCCTGGCTGCGCCCATGTGCCAGTAGCGCCCGTTCCAGCGCCGGGTCGCGGTCGAACTTCGAGAACTGCCCCAGTGTCCTGGCGGCGGCCGCTTCCACCGCTTCGCCGTCCATCACGATGCGTGCCACTTCGATCGGTTTGTCATGCGAGCGCAAGCGTTGTCCGGGGTCGTGCATCCGCTGGTTGAACGCCTCGATGAACGCAACTTCCTGGTTCAGCGACAGATTGCCCGCCAGCGTGTCGCGCCGGTGCCAGAGCGCGCCGCCGGAGCGGGCGCCGGCGATGCGTTTGCCGCAATCGAACTGGTCCTGGTTGATCTGCAGGATCCACAGCCCGTCCGGCTTCTTGTTGCGATCCACCAGGCTTGAAATGAAGTTCTTGATCGGCGGGTTTTGCGAAAACAAGCCGTCCCAGCAAGACATCTTGCGCGGCTCACCGGTCTCGGGGTCGGTGCCATTGATCACCTGCGCCATGAACACCCACGGCAGCGATGCCGAGGCCACCACGGCATCGAGTGTGATGCCGGCGTCCTCCGGCGCGCGCTCGGAGCTGAAGGCCACGAACTGGCCGCTGTCGATGTCGACCGCTCCGATCAGAAGCTGGGGGATACTGTAGCTGACCGCCTTGACGGCTTTCGACAGCGTGTCCAGCGAGGCCGGATCGAACGCCAGCTTCGGCTCGGCCCAGGATGCGAATGCCGCGCGCAACAAGGCATCCTGGGGGATATTCTTGCGTGCCATGAAGTCGGCGATCCAGCTTGCCGCGCCCAGTTTAAAGCGCAGCGATTCTTCGATCGTTTGCTGTTTGCGGCAAACCTGGGCGTGGTGCGGCGTGTTTCGAGTAAACATCTTTGCTTCCAGGTCGCATGCCTGCCAACGCTTGATTTCCAGCGGGATGCTGCAAAAATCGCCAATGGCCGTGACGAGGTTGAAATCGATATGCGGCGCGACCGTTTCGCGCAACTGGAAGTAGTGGCCGCGGATCCAGTTTCCGAGCGGTGGCATGTAGGTGGTCATCATCGGCCACATCGTCGTCACGAACGTCTCGATGTCGCGCAGCGGGGACAGATAGGGACTGAGCTTGAGGTCAAATTCGAGCGTGTCGCCCAGCCATTGCCCCATCTGGTTGACCAGGCGCTCGCCCGGCAGTTGAGTACAGTTGGCATCCCAGAACCGCTCGAGCAGCAACTGGGCTGCCGTCGGCCCGCCTGTCAGGAAACCGTACCAGGCCAGCAGCGCACTGATGGCGCCGCCCGATGTCCCGCTGATGCCGGTCAGGTGCAGCGCTTCGCCAGCCCCCTGCCCCACGGCCCTGTGTCCGTCGGATTTTGCGATGTCGACGTTCGCAAATTGCGGCAGCAAGGCCGGGAGAGCGCCCGCCGCATAGGCCGCATGGCTGCCGCCGCCCTGGCATGCAATTGCGATGTTTTTGATGTGCATGATTTTCCTCCGTGTTATTTGCCAACACATAAATGTCCAGTCGCTCGCCTCGGGGAAAACGCTGGTCTGCCGCTTCTTTAGGCAGGCATCCGGGTGTACGGTTCCGGGATCGGTTCGCTTGCGGCGAGAGAAATGTGGCGGCGCGTTGCTGTGATCATTCGT
>CBFGOU010000458.1:0-4489 GCA_965650445.1 uncultured Oxalobacteraceae bacterium
ACATATCGTGCTTGAGCGCCACCTCGCGCACGGTGCGCTTGAACAGGAACACGGTGTCGGCCATGGCCAGCGGTTCGCCAGGCAGAAAATCGATGCCCATCTGCCCCGCCCCGATTTCATGGATCAGGGTCACCACATCCATATTCATCAGGTCGCAGTAATCGTACAGGCGCTCGAACAGGGGATCGAATTCGTTGACCGCGTCGATACTGTAGATCTGCCGGCTGGTCTCGGCGCGTCCGCTGCGCCCGACCGGCGAGGCCAGCGGCAGATTGGGATCGGGATTGCGCGCCGTGAGATAAAACTCCAGCTCGGGCGCCACGTCCGGCAGCCAGCCGGCGTCGGCATACAGCTTGAGCACGCGCCGCAGCACGCTGCGCGGGGCGAAGTCGACCGGCTGGCCATCGGAGAAATAGCAGTCGAGCACGACCTGCGCGGTCGGGTCTTCCGCCCAGGGCACCAAACTGACGGTGGCGGGATCGGCGCGCAGCACCATGTCGCGGTCGGCCGAGGAAATGGCGCGGTTGTACGACACATCGTCCAGCGGGTAATTGCCGGTGACGGTCATGCCGAGTACGGCTTCCGGCAGGCGCAGGCCGCGTTCATCGCTGAATTTACTGCGCGGCAGAATCTTGCCGCGCGCGACGCCGGTCAGATCCGGCACCAGGCATTCGATTTCCGTGACCCTGCGCTCGTCGAGCCACTGGTCCATCTCGCTGTAGGTGAAGTTGCTCCTCATTGATGATTCCTCGGGCCGGTCGTCCTCGCGCAAGCGGGGACGACCGGGCTAACGCAGAAATTTCGCGAGCGTGGTCATCGCGCCCAGGTCCAGATTGAGAAAGCTTACTCCGAGTTTGAACTCGTTGCCGCTCAAGATGCAGTAGGCGACCTTGGAGCGCACATGGATGGCGCTGACCTTGCCTTCGTAGAAAAGATCGAAGCTGATCAGGCCGGTGGTGCCGGGCCGGCAGGGTTCCGGCACGGTCAGGCTCATGCCGTTGGCCGCAATGTCGTTGGTGCGCACCGTCACCGCCACGCCCCCGTCGATCACCAGCTTCGCCTTGACTTTCAATACCTTGCGTGCCGATGCTCTTTGTTCGTTATACACAATTATTCCGTTTGATTAATACCCAGTCTTATGCGTGATGCATAAGCGAAATTATAAATTCAAACGGGAAAGCGTGTCAGTCGAGCTCGCGCAGCTTGTTGAAGGCTTCATCGATCCGCTCCACCGCCACGATGGTCATGCCCTCGACCTTTTGCTTGGGCATATTGGCCTTGGGAATCATGGCGATCGAAAAGCCCAGCTTGGCCGCCTCGCGCAGGCGCTCCTGCCCGCGCGGCGCCGGCCGGATTTCGCCCGCCAGGCCGACTTCGCCAAACACCACCAGGCCGCGCGGCAGCGCCTTGTTGCGCATCGACGAGTTAATCGCCAGCAGGACGGCCAGGTCGGCGGCCGGTTCGGCAATCTTCACGCCCCCGACCGCATTGATGAACACATCCTGATCGAAAGCGGCGATGCCGGCATGCCGATGCAGCACCGCCAGCAGCATGGCCAGGCGGTTTTGCTCCAGGCCGACCGACAGCCGGCGCGCGTTGGGCAAGTGGCTGGTGTCGACCAGCGCCTGGATTTCCACCAGCAGCGGGCGGGTGCCCTCCTGCGTCACCATCACGCACGAGCCCGGCACCTGGCTGTCGTGCTGCGACAGGAACAGCGCGGACGGGTTGGACACGCCCTTCAAGCCCTTCTCGGTCATGGCGAACACGCCCAGCTCGTTGACCGCGCCAAAGCGGTTCTTGATCGCGCGCACCAGCCGGAAGCTGGACTGGGTGTCGCCTTCGAAATACAGCACCGTGTCGACGATATGCTCGAGCACGCGCGGCCCGGCCAGCGCGCCTTCCTTGGTCACGTGGCCGACCAGGATGATGGTGATGCCGGTCAGCTTGGCCACGCGGGTCAGCTGGGCGGCGCATTCGCGCACCTGGGCCACCGAGCCGGGCGCCGAAGTCAGCGCGTCCGAATACAGGGTCTGGATCGAATCGATGACCGCCACTTCCGGCTTCATGTCGGCCAGGGTGCCGAGGATTTTCTCCAGCTGGATTTCGGCCTGCAGTTTCAGGTCGCGCGTTTCGACCGCCAGCCGGCGCGCGCGCAGGGCGATCTGGGCGCCCGATTCCTCGCCGCTGACATACAAGGTGTTCTTGATGGCGGAGATGTTGGCCAGCGCCTGCAGCAGCAGGGTCGACTTGCCGATGCCCGGATCGCCGCCGATCAGCACCACCCCGCCGGGCACCAGGCCGCCGCCCAGCACCCGGTCGAATTCCTCGATGCCGGTACCGAAGCGCGGCACGTCGGTGGCGTCGATGTCGGCCAAGGACAGCACCGGCGCGGTCTGCGCCAGGCTGCGGTGCTGCTGCTGAGACATGCGGTTGACGCCGGCGCTTTCCACCGGCGTCTCCACCATGGTGTTCCATTGCAGGCATGCGCTGCACTGGCCGGTCCATTTGCTGGCGATCGCGCCGCAATCGCTGCAGGTAAAATTGGTTTTAGCCTTGGCCATTTATGCTTCCAGATCCTGTTCCACCATGCGCACGCGCGGCGCGATGGCGCACATCAATTCATAGCCGATGGTCCCGGCCGCATTGGCCACCGTGTCGATCGGCAAGCCGGCGCCCCACAGCACCACCTTGCTGCCCACTGCGGCGCCGGCGATGCCGCGCAGGTCCACCGCCAGCATGTCCATCGATACCCGCCCCACCAGCGCGCTGGCCTGGCCGTCGACCAGCACGGGGGTGCCGTGCGGGGCATGGCGCGGGTAGCCGTCGGCATAGCCGCAGGCGACGATACCGATCGTCATCGGCGCCTCGGCCACGAAGCGGCTGCCGTACCCGACCGCGTCGCCCGGCACCAGATGCTGCACGCCGATGATCTCGCTGGCCAGGGTCATGGCGGGCAGCAGGCCGAACCCGGCCGCTGCGCGCCCGCCCGGCGTGCCACCGTACAGCATGATGCCGGGGCGCACCCAATCGCTGGGCTGGCCGTGCAGCACGCCGCCGGAATTGCACAGGCTCAACTTGCCCGGCAGGCCGGCCGCGCCGCGCCGGAAGCGCGCCACCTGCTCGGCCACGGGCAACAGCGGATGAGGCTGTTCGTCGGCATTGGCGAAGTGGGTCATCAGGGTAATGCTGCGCACCATGGGGATGGCGCGCAGGCGGGCGTGCGCGGCGGCGAAGGCTTGCGGGGCGAAGCCGAGCCGGTTCATGCCGGTGTTCATTTTCAAATGAATATCGAGCGGGCCGCCAAGCTGTGATCGTTCGAGCAACGCGATCTGCTCCGCCGTATGCACCACGCTGTCGAGCCCCAGGCCGGCCAGGCGGGCCGCATCGTCGGCATCGAAAATCCCCTCTAATAAGAGCAGCGGTTTGGTCCAGCCGAGCGCGCGCAGCTCTGCCGCCTTGTCGATTTCGACCAGGGCCAGCCCGTCGGCGTCGGCAAACGCGCGCATGGCGCGGGCCAGGCCGTGGCCGTAGGCATTGGCCTTGACCACCGCCCAGACTTTCGCGCCCGGCGCACAGGCGCGCGCGCGCGCCAGATTGTGGCGCATGGCGTCGAGGTGAATGGTAGCGGTAAGCGGCCTCGGCATAGTCCGGACAGGAAGTCGATCGAGGCGCTATTTTACCGGAGCCGGTCTGTTCCGCAGGCGCGAATTCTTTGGCTTCCCGTTCATTCATGGTATAAAGCAACCCACACAAGCTTCCAGATCTTCTCGAATGAATCGTGGTTTCTATACCATTATGGCGGCGCAGTTCTTTTCGTCGCTGGCGGACAACGCCCTGCTATTCGTGGCGATCGATCTGCTGACGTCAATGCACGCCCCGGCCTATCTGACGCCGCTGCTCAAACTGTCGTTCGTGCTGTTCTATGTGCTGCTGGCCGCGTTCGTGGGCGCCTTCGCCGACTCGCTGCCCAAAGGCAAAGTTATGTTTATTGCCAACCTGATCAAGGTATTCGGTTGCGCATTAATCTTCTTCAAGGTCCACCCCCTGCTGGCCTATGCCGTGGTCGGTTTCGGCGCGGCCGTGTACTCGCCCGCCAAATACGGCATCCTCACCGAACTGCTGCCGCCGGAAAAGCTCGTCGCCGCCAACGGCTGGATCGAAGGCTTGACGGTGATGTCCATCATCCTCGGCACCGTCATGGGCGGCGCCCTGGTGAGCGAGCGGGTTGCCGGTTTCCTGCTGTCGTTCGACGTGCCGCTGATCAGCACCGGCGTCGACACCACCACCGAAGCGGCCCTGTGCGTGGTAGTCGCGGTGTACCTGCTGGCCACCCTGTTCAACCATCGCATCCCCGACACCGGCGCGCGCTACGAGCACCAGGAACGCAATCCGGCCAAGCTGATCACCGACTTCGCCAACTGCTCGGCCATCCTGTGGAAAGACAAGCTGGGCCAGATCTCGCTGGCCGTGACGACCCTGTTCTGGGGCG
>CBFGOU010000459.1:0-4476 GCA_965650445.1 uncultured Oxalobacteraceae bacterium
AGGACCAGCCGCGGGATGGCGTGCACATCGCTGACGGCAACGAGCGCGACCGAGCCTGCCATCGTCAGGACAATGACGGCAATGGCCAGGCACAGCGATCCCACGCTCCACGATTTCATGCGCCTCCCAAACGGTTGTGCTTGCTCCATTTTATGCCAGTTTCTAGCGAGGTCAGCGCTCCGCAGGATTGTTGTTACAAAGAAAATAAAAAAACGGCCCGACCGTTTCCGATCGAGCCGCCGTGTGACGAAGTTGCGCGCCGTTTAGCCGGTGTTGCGCAGGCCGGCGGCGACGCCGTTGATCGACAGGTGGATGCCGCGGTGCACGCGCTCGTCGATCCGGGTCGGGTCGCCCGCCACGGCGCGGTGACGGTGGATCAGTTCAACCTGCAAGTGGTTGAGCGGATCGAGGTAGGCGAAGCGGTTCTGGATCGAACGCGCCAGCAGCGGATTTGCGCTCAGGCGCTCCTGGGCGCCGGTGATGGCTTCCAGGCATTTGAGCGTGGTCCCGTGCTCGGCCGCGATGCGCTTGAAGATGCGCTCGCGCAGTTCGACGTCGGCCACCAGTTCGGCATAGCGCGAAGCGATGGCCAGGTCGCTCTTGGCCAGCACCATGTCCATGTTCGAGAGCAGGGTGGCGAAGAATGGCCATTCCTTGAACATCGCTTGCAGGGTGGCGGTTTTCTCGTCGCGCTGGCCTTCGTCCAGCCAGGACGAGACGGCGGCGCCGAAGCCGTACCAGCCGTTGAGCAGCAGGCGGCACTGGCCCCAGGAAAAGCTCCAGGGGATGGCGCGCAAGTCTTCGATGCGCTTGGTCTTCTTGCGCGAGGCGGGACGCGAGCCGAGGTTGAGTTCGGCGATTTCGGCAATCGGGGTGGCCGAGAAGAAGTAGTCGGTAAAGCCGTCGGTCTCGTAGACCAGGTTGCGGTAGGCCTTGTAGGCGCGCTCGGACAGGTCGGCCATGATGGCTTCGAAGCGGGCCAGACGGTCGACCTTGTCGCCTTCGAGCGGATGCGGGGTGAGCGTCGCTTCGAGCGTGGCGGCCACCAGCAGTTCCAGGTTGCGCCGGCCGATGTCCTTGTTGGAGAACTTGGACGAGATGATTTCGCCCTGTTCGGTCAGGCGGATCTGGCCGTTGACGGTGCCCGGCGGCTGGGCCAGGATGGCTTCGTACGAGGGACCGCCGCCGCGGCCGACCGTGCCGCCGCGGCCGTGGAACAGGCGCAGCTTGACGCCCGCATCGGCAAACACCTTGACCAGGTGGATTTCGGCCTTGTACAGCTCCCAGTTGGAGGTGAGGAAGCCGCCATCCTTGTTGGAGTCGGAGTAGCCGAGCATGACTTCCTGCTGCTGGCCCTGGTATTCGATCAAGCCTTTCACCAGCGGCAGGGCCATCCATTCCTGCATGATGCCGGCGGCGCGCTGCAGGTCGGGGATGGTTTCGAACAGCGGGATGACCATCGTGTCGAGCTCGTTGGCGTGCACGCGCAGCAGGCCGGTTTCCTTTTGCAGCAGGAGCACTTCGAGCAGGTCCGACACGGTTTCGGTGTGGGAAATGATGTAGTTGCGGATGGCCCGGGCGCCGTAGCGCTGGCGGATTTCCTTGGCCGCGCGCAGGATCGCCAGTTCGCCGGCCGATTCTTCGCTGTAGGACAGGTAGGGCGAGTACAGCAGGCGCGGCTGGGACAGTTCGGCCAGCAGGAGCTGGATCTTGGCCGCTTCGTCCAGGCTGGTGTAACTGGCGTGCACGCCGGCGGTGGCGAACAGTTCGGTCAGCACGCGTTCGTGGACGTCCGAGCTTTGGCGCATGTCCAGCGAGGCAAGGTGGAAGCCGAAGATGCTGGCGGCGCGCTGCAGGGTGGCCAGGCGCGGCTTGATCATGATGCTGCCGTAGTTGGCGGCCAGCGAGTCGGCCAGCACTTGCAGGTCGGCGACGAATTCGCTGGCCTGGGCGTACGGCGCGGCGTGGCCGACTTCCTTGCGCAGGATGTTGGTGGCGCCCAGCGTGCGCGCGGTGGCGGCCAGGCGCGCGTACATGCCGATCAGGGCGCGGCGGTAGGGTTCGTCGCTGCGGTGCGGCGAGGTGTCGGGCGAGCTGGCGGCCAGCGCTTTCAGTTCGTCGCTGGCGCCCACCATCAGGGTCGAGATCGACAGTTCGGCGCCGAGGGCGTGCACTTCGTCGAGGTAGAAGTCGAGAATCGTCGTGGCCTGGCGGACCAGCGCGTGTTGCATGGTGCCGGCGTTGACGTTGGGATTGCCGTCGCGGTCGCCGCCGATCCAGCTGCCCATCTGTACATAGGGCGTGTTGCCCAGGGCGACGCCGTCGTCGAAGGCGGCGGCCAGTTCCTGCTCGATGTCGTCGTACAGGCCCGGCAGTTCGCGCAGGAAGGTAATGCGGTAGTAGGACAGGGCGTTGTCGATCTCGTCGGCCACGGTCAGTTTGCTGTAGCGCAGCATGCGGGTTTGCCACAGGGTGGCGATGCGGGCGTGCAGCAGCTGCGTGTTGGCGGTGCGTTCGCGCGGGGTCAGCGGCAGGTCGCGTTCGGCCAGCAGGCGGGCGATGTCGTGCTCGGCATCCAGGATACTCTTGCGCTGCACCTCGGTCGGGTGGGCGGTCAGGACGGGGGAAATCAGCGCGTCGTTGAAGAAGGTCTGCACGGCTTGCTTGCCGACGCCAGCCTGTTTCAGCTTCGACAGGGCGTAGCCGACGCTGCCTTGCTGTGGCGCGGAACCGGCCAGCAGGTGGGCGCGGCGGCGGCGAATGTGGTGCTGGTCCTCGGCGATGTTGGCCAGGTGCGAGAAATAGGAAAACGCCCGGACCACGGAAATGGTCTGGTTGCGCGTCAGTTTGTGCAGCAAGGTGGTCAGGTCCTGGCCAGCCTGGGCATCGTCCTCGCGGCGAAAGCGCACGGCGGTCTGGCGGATCGTTTCGACGACTTCGAATACCTCGTCGCCTTCCTGGTCGCGCAGCACGTCGCCGAGCAGGCGTCCGAGCAGGCGGATATCTTCTTTCAATGGCGCGTCCTTGTCGAGGACCGCATTCGTTTCTTGAGCAGCAGCTTGATTAACCATGTTAGACCACAGAGTGAATTGTTGGTGCAAAGGCTTTTGGCCTCGGTCTGCAAAGAGGGCGCATGATAAAATTTCTGATCTTATCCATGCACCGAAAAAACTGGCATAAACCGGTATGGATTTAACGACAGTGAAAGAATCCGATTTGAAAGCTACTGAACTGCCCTCCAAGTTGGTCATCGCATCGCGCGAGAGTCGCCTTGCTATGTGGCAATCCAATCATGTGCGTGACCAATTAGCAGTATTATATCCGCAGTGCAGCATAAATATTCTTGGAATGACCACGCGCGGGGACCAGATTCTGGACCGTGCCCTCAGCAAGGTCGGTGGCAAGGGATTGTTCGTCAAGGAGCTGGAAGTGGCGATGGCCGAGGGGCGCGCCGATCTGGCCGTGCACTCGCTCAAGGATGTGCCGATGGACTTGCCGGACGGCTTCGTGCTGGCCGCCGTGCTGGAGCGTGAAGATCCGCGCGATGCCTTCGTGTCCAACGATTATGCCGGTCTGGACGAGTTGCCGGCCGGCGCCGTGGTGGGCACCAGCAGCCTGCGCCGCCAGTCGCTGATCGCGGCGCGCTATCCGCATCTGGTGATCCGTCCGCTGCGCGGCAATCTGGACACCCGCCTGGGCAAGCTGGACCGCGGCGAATATGCGGCCATCATCCTGGCCGCGGCCGGTCTCAAGCGCCTCGGCCTGCCGCAGCGCATCCGCGCACTGCTGGCGCCGGAATACAGCCTGCCGGCGGCCGGGCAGGGCGCCATGGCAATTGAAATTCTCGCCCAGCCGCCGGGCGGCATCGATCTGGCCGCCGTGCTGGCGCCGCTCAACCATGTGCCGACCGCGCTGGCGGTGCGGGCCGAACGCACCGTGTCGAAAGCCTTCGGCGGCAGTTGCCAGATTCCGCTCGCGGCGTTTGCCACTATCGAGGGCGCCACCATGCGCCTGCGCGCCATGGTGGCCACGCCGGACGGTACGCGCATGGCCAGCGCCGAATTGAGCGGTCCGGCCGATGCGCCGGAAGCGCTGGGCCAGCAGGTCGCGGCCTTGCTGCAGGGGCAGGATGCGCATGACATTCTGGCGGCCTGCGCGGCTGCCGCCAGCATTGGCGAGGCCGGTACCGGCGGGCATGCCTGATCCGGTTGTCATTACGCGCCCGCGTGCCCAGGCCGATGCCTTGGCCGAACAGGTACGCCGGGCCGGGCGCGAGGCGGTCCTGCTGCCCCTGCTCGACATCGCGCCGCTGGCCGATCCCGCCGCGCTCAAGGCGACCTTGGCCGGCCTGGCTTCGTTCGACCTGGTGGCGTTCGTGTCGCCGAATGCCATCGATGCGGCGTTCGCCTGTCTGGACCGGTGGCCGGCGACGGTCGCCATCGCGGTGCTGGGGGAGAGCAGCCGGGCGGCGCTGGC
>CBFGOU010000460.1:0-4471 GCA_965650445.1 uncultured Oxalobacteraceae bacterium
CGCTCGACCAGGATGTCGTCGCGGAATTCGGCCGCGCTGGCGAAGGCCGCGTCGAGCTGCTCGCGGGTGGTGATGTTGACGGTGACGCCCTTGCCCTGGTTGCCGTCCTTCGGCTTGACTACCACCGGCATGCCGATTTCCTGGGCCGCAGCCCAGGCGTCGTCCGGGTCCAGGGCCACGCGGCCCAGCGGCACCGGCACGCCGGCCGCATGCAGCAGGCGCTTGGTCAGTTCCTTATCCTGGGCGATGGCTTCGGCGATCGCGCCGGTACGGTCGATCTCGGCGGCCTGGATCTTGCGCTGCTTGCTGCCCCAGCCGAACACCACCAGGCTGCCCGAGGTCAGGCGGCGGTAGGGGATGTTGCGCTCCAGCGCGGCGTGCACGATGGCGCCGGTCGATGGTCCCAGGCGCAGGTCTTCGTCCAGGTCGCGCAGCTGGTTCAGGGCGGCGCCCAGGTCGAAGGGCGCATCGCTGAGCGCGGCGCGGCACAGCTGCTCGGCCAGGTCCAGCGCCAGGCGGCCGACCGCTTCTTCGGTGTATTCCACCACCACCTGATAGACATCGGTTTCCGGCGTCGGCATAGTGCGGCTGAAGGTGACGGGGCAGCCCGCCTGCGCCTGCAGGTCCAGCGCGGCCAGTTCCAGCACGTGCGCCATCGGGATGCTGTCGTCATGGCCGGTCGGCTGCAGCGGGCTTAACCCGGGAAAGCGCGCGCGCAGCCGCACCTCGAAGTCGGGCAGGGCGCCGATGCTGCGCTCCGCTTCGGTGCAGGTGACGATGGCTTCGACCGACGTGTGGTGGCTCCACAGGTTGGGGCCGCGCAGGGCGCGTACGCGAGTTACTTCCATAAACCTTCAATCCTCAGTGTGGAAGCGGCGCCCGCTGGCGCCGTCTCCGGTATATATATGTTTCGGCGTTGCGGCTAGCGCGTACCCGATTTCGGGCGCGGATCGAACGCGCGCAGGCCGGCGCACATGATTTCGGCCGGCACGTCCAGCGCCCAGGCCGCCGCCACGGCCGCCAGTACGCTGTCCGGGTGGGTCGCGCAGCCGGGGCGCAGCGACGTAAGCGACACCAGCACAGTCTCGGCGGCGCCGTGGCACAGCACGATTTTACCGTTGCGCACCGTGACGGCCCGTTCGCCCGCTTCCAGCTGGCTGGCCAGCGTGGGCGTAGCGGGGTCGATGGCGTAGAAGATCACGCCGCCGTCGCACAGTTCGGCCATCTCGGCCACGGCCGGATTGGCCGCGTTGAGGACCGCAAAGCCGCCAGGGAGCACCACGTCGACCTGGGTGCGCACCACGTTGGCCATGGCGTCCTCGTCGCGGATGTAGAACTCGTGCAGGCCATCGTGGCCTTCGAGGTCGGTCACCACGCCGACCGCGCATTTGTCGTAGGCCAGGCCGTCGGTGAGGATCATGCGCGCGTCGCTTTCGAACACGGCCGCTTCGATGGTGCGGTTGATCAGCAGGCGCTGGCCGTCTTCCCAGTTCATGGCGCTTTTTGCCGTCAGCTTGCGGCCGTCCAGGTACAGGCCCTGGCCGCTGGCGATGCCGGTGTGGCGGCCGGCCAGCTGCAGCAGGCAGCCGGTCAGGCGCGCGATCAGGCTGGTGCCCTGGGTGCCGGTCACGCCGACGATCGGAATGCGGCCATTGTGCTCGGCCCCGAACAGGTGTTCGATGATGGCGCTGCCGACCGGGCGCGCTTCGCCCGAGGCCGGTTTGATGTGGGCCAGCAGGCCGGGACTGGAATTGACTTCGATGATGGCGGCGCGCTGCTCTTCGAGCGGGCGCGAAATGTCCTGCGCCACCAGATCGATGCCGGCGATGTCCAGGCCGACGATGCGCGCGGCCAGCGTCGCGGCATGCGCCACCGACGGATGCACCTGGTCGGTGACGTCGATGGCCACGTTGCCGTTCAGCTGGATCAGCACCTTCTGGCCGTCCTGTGGCACCGAGAACGCGGTCATGCCCTGGCGTTCCAGCTCCAGGATGATCTCGGCGCTTTCGTGCGGCACGATCAGGTTCAGCGGCGCGTCTTCGGTAGTGCCGCGGCGCGGATCGATGTTGATCTGGGTGTCGGCCAGTTCGATGATGTTCGATTTGCCGTCGCCGGTCACCCACAGCGATTCGCCCTTGGCGGCGGCCACCAGGCGGGTGCCGACCACCAGCAGGCGGTGCTCGTCGCCGGTGACGTAGCGCTCCACCAGCACGCTCTGGCTGTCGCCCTTGCGCGCGGCCAGGTGGTAGGCCTTCTCGACTTCTTCCCGCGTCATCAGGTTGAGCGACACGCCGCGCCCGTGGTTGCCGTCGTAGGGCTTGACCACCACCGGCAGGCCGATGTCCTGGGCTTCTTCCCACGCCTCTTCGCTGCTGCGCACCAGCGCGCCTTCCGGCACCGGCACGCCGCACGATTGCAGCAGCGTCTTGGTCAGGTCCTTGTCGCTGGCGATGCTCTCGGCAATCGCGCTGGTGCGGTCGGTCTCAGCGGTCCAGATGCGGCGCTGGCTGCAGCCGTGGCCCAGTTGCACCAGATTGCCGTCGGTGAGGCGGACGGCGGGAATCCTGCGGTCGGTGGCCGCTTCGACGATGTGGGCGGTGGACGGTCCCAGGCAGTGCTGGTCGACCATGTCTTTCAGGCGGGTGACGGTGGCGGCCAGATCGTAGGGGGTATCGTTAATCGCCGCCATCAGCAGCGCCCGCCCGGCCTCCAGCGCGGCCATGCCGACCTGCGGATCGCGCGTACGGAAAGCCATCTTGTACACGCCGATGTCGGCGGTGGAGCGGGTCTTGCCGAAACCGGTGCGCATGCCGGCCAGGTTTTGCAGTTCGAGAACCAAGTGCTCAAGAATATGACCAGACCAGGTGCCTTCGCGCAGACGCTCCAGGAAGCCGCCATGCTCGCCCACGCCGCAGCGGTGCACCACCAGGCCGGGCAGCCATTCCACCAGCCGCTCGTACAGGCCGGGCAGCTTATTGGAGGGGAAGTCTTCCAGCTCGCCGATGTCGAGGACAGCCTCGATCACGGGACGGTAGGTCCAGATGTTGGGACCGCGCAGGTGCGTCGTGCGCACAATCCCGATGTCTTTCTTCTTTGTCATTTAATAATTTCTTGATAACAGGGTCCTGCCTTGTGCACGCTCAAGCACCCTGGTTCGGCTTTTTGAAGCACATCATGTTGTATACTTGCTGAGACGAAGCTTACCGCGCTGAACCGATTTCTGCCAGTGTGGTTTCCCGAATCGAACGCCCGGCACTGGCACCTTCCCCCGAATTTTCTCAATCATTTCCAAACATAAAGCTGAACGCAGCGAGGCCAAGAGCCAGAATCGCAAAACGATGACAACTGAACAATTGATTGCCTCAGCGACCACGGTGCTGCTGCCGTTGCCGCTTCCCGACCACTGGCTTGAGGAAGCGCAAAGCAAGCTTGCTCCCGGGGAAAACGTTCTTGCCAGCGTGGAGGTTGACCTGGATGCGCGCTTGCGCTTTACCCGGGGCATCGTGATGGTCACCCAGCGCCGCCTGCTGGCGCGCGCGCCCGGCGAGAGCGAGTGGCACAGCTGGCCGTTCCAGGCCGGCCTGAACCTGCACCACCACGACCACGCCGGCGTCGGCCACCTGCAATTGCAGGACCAGCGCGCGCTGCTGGCCGAATGGCGCTTCACCTTGGGCCAGAACCTGCAGGCCATCCGCGTGCTGGACGCGTTTGCCGAGCAGCTGCAAAGCCATCTGTCCGGCCAGCCGGTGCCGGTGCCGGAACAGGATGTCTGTCCCAGTTGCAAGGCGCCGCTGGCACCCGACCAGGAAGAGTGTCCGATCTGCACCAAGGTGCTGTACACGCCGCCCTCGACCTGGACCCTGCTGCGCCTGTGGCGTTTCGCCGGGCCGTACCGCTTCCAGCTGGGACTGGGCTTTTTCCTGATGCTCGCCAGCACCGCGGCGCACATGATTCCGCCCTACCTGACCATGCCGCTGATGGACAATGTGCTGATCCCGTTCCAGAACGGCCAGCCGGTCGACCAGCATCTGGTGTGGATGTATATGCTGGGCCTGCTTGGCTCGGCCGTGCTGGCCTGGGTGCTGGGCTGGGGCAAGACCTATGTGCTGGCGCTGGTGTCCGAACGCATCGGCGCCGACCTGCGCTCGAGCACCTACGAACACTTGCTGAAACTATCGCTGGAGTTTTTCGGCGGCAAGCGCACCGGCGACCTGATGTCGCGCATCGGCAGCGGCTCGGACCGCATCTGCGTGTTCCTGTCGCTGCACCTGCTCGACTTCGCCTCCGACGTGCTGATGATCATCATGACCGGCGTGATCCTGTGCTCGATCAACCCGACCCTGGCCGTGATCACCCTGGTGCCCCTGCCTTTCATTGCCTGGATGATCCACATCGTGCGCGACCGCCTGCGCACCGGCTTCGAAAAGATCGACCGGGTCTGGGGCGAAGTGACCAATGTGCTGGCCGATAC
>CBFGOU010000461.1:0-4468 GCA_965650445.1 uncultured Oxalobacteraceae bacterium
GCAATGGCGTGGCGTTGGCCTTCTGGAGTACCGCATCCTTGGCGTCCAGGAAGGCGAGGCGCTCGGCGATCATGTCTTGCGTGTGCCGGTCGAGGACCAGGCGGGTGATCCGCGCGGCGATCACACGTGCTACCTGGGAGACGGAAAAATCGGCTTTGGAGGTGAGCAGCCATTCGCCGCGTGGCGCCACCCACTCGCCTTTTTCGTCGAATTTGCCGATCACGCGCGGGCGCACGTCGTCGCGCCAGTTGTACAGCTGTTCCTTGAGCTGGTACTCGACGATCTGGCGCTTTTCCTCGACCACCAGGATTTCGTCGAGGCCTCGGGCGAATTCGCGCACGCCGTCCGGTTCCAGCGGCCAGGGCATGGCGACTTTGAACACCCGCACACCAATGCGCGCGGCCATGGCTTCGTCGATGCCCAGTTCTTCCAGCGCTTCGAGTACGTCGAGATAGGACTTGCCGGAGGCGATGATACCCAGGCGGGCGCCGGGGCTGTCGATGGTGCTGTGGTTGAGGTGGTTTTCGCGCGCGTAGGCCAGCGCGGCGTAGATTTTGTAGTCCTGCATCAGCGCTTCCTGGGCGCGCGCCTGCTGGCCCAGCGGCAGCGCCGAGAGCCGGGCGTTCAGGCCGCCTTCGGGCAGGTGGAAGTCGAGCGGGATCTTCACTTGCACGCGCAAGGGATCGGCATCGACCGAGGCGCTCGATTCGACCGTGTCGGCCAGGGCCTTGAAGGCCACCGCGCAGCCGGAAAAGCGCGACATGGCCCAGCCGTGGATGCCCAGGTCGAGGTATTCCTGCACGTTGCAGGGGTATAGCACCGGGATCATGGAGGCCGAGAACAGGTGGTCGGACTGGTGCGGCAGGGTGGACGAGTAGGCGCCATGGTCGTCGCCGGCCACCAGCAGCACACCGCCGAAGCGGGCCGTGCCGGCGTGGTTCATGTGCTTGAAGACGTCGCCGCAGCGGTCCACGCCGGGGCCCTTGCCGTACCACATGGCGAACACGCCGTCGTACTTGGCCGGCCCGATCAGGTCGACCTGCTGCGAACCCCATACGGCGGTGGCCGCCAGCTCTTCGTTGACGCCGGGGATGAACTGGATGTGGTGCTCTTGCAGGTGCTCTTGGGCTTTCCACAGGCTTTTGTCGAGGCCGCCCAGCGGGGAGCCGCGGTAGCCGGAAATGAAGCCGGCGGTGTTCAGGCCGGCGGCGGCGTCGCGTTCGCGCTGCATGATCGGCAGGCGGACCAGGGCCTGGATGCCCGAAATAAAGATGGTGCCGGCGGTGTCGGTGTATTTGTCGTCGAGGCTGATCCGGTTCAGGCGTGCCGCGGCAGCGCCGCTCGCGGACAGGGGGGCCGTGGTGTCTGGCATGGCGGGGCTCCAAATTGTGTTCGGGATGCTGCTCCGGCAGGACGGCGCCGGGTTGGCGCTTTGATGCAGGAGGGAATGGCCGCGGTAGGCGGCGCATGCACTTTATTTTACCGACAATCGGAGTGGGCGGGCGGTTTAGAAGAACTCGGCGTCTTCGTTGGTCGCGTTGGCCTGCAGCTGGCCGCCGGAGACCAGTTCATCGTAGTGGCAGGCCTGGTTGCGGCCATTGCTTTTCGCGAAGTAGAGGGCCTGGTCGGCGTGGCCGAGGACGATGACCGGTGGATCGAAGGTGCCGATGCCGACGAAGCCGATGCTGACGGTGACGGTGCCGACTTGCGGGAACACGTGCGTTTCGACATTGGTGCGGAAGCGGTTGATGATCTTGCGCGCGTTTTCCAGGGTGGTCGAGCGCAGCAGCACGACAAATTCCTCGCCGCCAAAGCGGAACACCCGGTCTTGCGAGCGGAACGACGATTGCAGCAGGTTGGCGATCAGGATCAGCACTTCGTCGCCGTACAGGTGGCCGAACTTGTCGTTGACGGCCTTGAAGTGGTCGACGTCCACGACGGCCAGCCATTGCTTTTCCGCGTCGTTGTGCTGGCGCCGTTCGGGCTGGCCGGGGAGCGGCGCGTCGTGCTCGGCGCTGGCCTGCAGCATCTTGGCCAGCTGGTCGTCGAATGTCTTGCGGTTGAGCAGGCCAGTGAGCGAGTCGCGTTCGCTGTAGTCGAGCAGATTCTGGAAGTTGCGGTACACGCTGACAATGCCGCCGATGACGTGGATGGTGTCGGTGGTGTAGGGCGTGGGGTGGATGATTTCCAGGCAGGTGTCGGCCTTGTCGCCGATCCAGATCGGCAGCCAGAGGGTCCGGCGGCCATCGTCGGCGATGATTTCGGCGCTGGCGTCGTGCTGGTCGAGGCAGGTGGCCAGTTCCGGGAAATTGCTCAGCGGCTCGCCGGGCCCGTTGAGGTCGGCATGCTCGGCGATGCGCGCGGCGCCGCCGGCAAATACGACCGCGCGTGCCCGCACGAACTTCTGACCGCGCATGGTGAGCACGGACAGGACCCGCGCCTCGGAGGCGCCGGCCAATTCCTGTACCGCCGAGATCACTGAGATGTCGAGCATCGAGTGGTCCCGGTGTCCAGTCATGTCCACCATGTGTTTCAGAAGGGAATCCATGTCATTCTCAGCTAGTTGATCCAGCAACTCTCGCGTTCCCCGGGGCCCGGCCTGCACGGACGGGATAGTGAAGGAAGACATTAAAACTGCTCACGGTCAGCCGTGCAGGATAAAGGTTTTTTGCTATTCAGGCAATTATTGCCGAACACTTTCTCCTTGCGTCGATTCTACCGTTGCTCGCGTCCTTACGGCGCCGCTTGCGGAACACTTTCTCCGACGAGATAAATCAACAACGAATGATGCTAATCAGAAAAGTTGTTCGCTATCAAGTTGTCATGCTAAATCAATAGTTATAGTGATCTCAATGGCGCGGCGGTTGAAACACAGCAGCAAGTGTGTCGACAAGTCGCAGGTCAGCGCGACTGTCGCGCCAGGGTTTGGACTTTATCCACTCACTAGGAGTATGTCATGAGCACTTTTACCACGGCAATCCGCACCTTCCTCCGCGACGAAGATGGTGTTACCGCACTGGAGTACGGCATGATCGCCGCCCTGATTGCCGCTGTGATCGTTGGTACCATCACCACGCTGGGCACCAAGGTGGACACCGCGTTCGGTCTGATTCGCGACGCTCTGCCCTGATCGCTAAGTGACCTCCGGGGTGGGGCCCCGCCTCGGAGGGCTTTTTTGTTCGCTCCAGAAAGCCCATCATGTCGAATTCGATCTACCTGGAGTTGGCGCTGATCGCCTTGCTATTTATCGCGAGTGCATTCGATTTGGCGCAACGTCGCATTCCCAATCGCTTGTTGCTGATCGGCTTGGTCGTGGCGCTGTCCATGCATCTGATGGCAGCCAGTCCGTTCGCGTTGGTGTCGACCATGCTGGCCGGCTTTGCGATGGGACTGATTCTGTTTCTTCCACTTCATGTGCTGGGTGCCATGGCCGCTGGCGACGTCAAGCTGATGGCCACCGTGGGCGCATTTACCGGGCCGTTGCTGGTATTTCAGATCGCCCTGGCCACTTACTGTATCGGCGGCGTGGTCGCACTGTGCATCGTGTTAGCGCTACGGCGCGCGCATGTCGCTTTTGCCAACGTCAATGCCGTGCTGCGGCCCCTCATGATGCGCCTGCGCGGTATACCTTTGGTCACCGAACCGATGCCCCATCCCAGTGTCGGTGGCATGCCTTACGCCATCGCGATCACCCTCGGCACGCTGCTGGTGTTGTGGCTTCAACACCGCTGATTTCTTGCCATCTTGGATTGCTTGCTTTGGGTCAAAGGCCCCCCGACTGTGGTGGCTAGAATCAATTATGTCCTTTAGAAACAACGATTTGGATTTCCCGGGAGCACAAAAATGAGCGATGCCGATCTGTCCGCCGCGCCTGCCCAGCGAGCACCGGTGTCCGGCCTGGACGACGCCGTTATCCGCCTTCCGGCCCAGCCGAAAACAGTGGCCGAAACCGGGCTCGAACAGGCCATGATCGTCGAGCTGGTGGTCAAGGCGATGTATGCGGTGGGCAAGATCCACCTGCCGGTGCTGACCAGCAAGCTGCGCCTGTCGATCAACGTGCTGCGCGAGGTGCTTGGCTTCATGCTGGCCGAGCAGCTGGCGGAAGTGGCGCTGCGCGGCGACTCTGACCTGGACGTGTATTACCAGCTGACCGTCGGCGGACGCCAGCGGGCGGCCGAATTTCTCGCGCGCAGCCGCTACGTCGGACCGGCGCCGGTCACCCTCGACAGTTACCGCGAACTGGTGCTGCGTCAGTCCAGCCGCCATGGCCAGGTCAGCCGCATCAGCGCCGCCGACATGGCGAACGCCTTCGCTGAAGATGTGTTCGACGCTACCGTGCGCGACCAGCTCGGCGCCGCCCTGCAGTCGAGCCGCGCCATGCTGCTGTATGGTCCATCCGGCAGCGGCAAGACCACCTTAGCCCGCAAACTGGGCCAGATGCAGCAGGGCGTGGTGGCGGTGCCGTACG
>CBFGOU010000462.1:0-4450 GCA_965650445.1 uncultured Oxalobacteraceae bacterium
CACAGTGCGCCACGCCCTTCGGCGAACGCGGCCGGGTCGGTGACGTCGAGTGCGAACACGCCACGCGCCCCCATACCCATGCCGCTGGCCAGCACCGTGCGCCACTGGCCATCGATGACGGCCTCGCCCTGCCCGGGACTGCCGTCGACATAGGGGCGATGGCGATAGCCGGGGCTGCTCAGCGCACTGAGCGCCGGCAGCAATGCGCGTGGGATGTAGGCGAACAGTTCGCTACCGTCGAGGGCATCGAAGGCGTGCAGCATGCCGTCGTTGGCGCCGACCATCACGGCCGTTCGCCTGCCTGCATACCGGGTACGGAAGGCGGCGTAACCGTCGCCCTGCCCGGCCGCCGATGGCGGGCCTACCAGCAGCGGCGTGCTGCGCACGATGTCGCCCAGAATGCCTGTGCGCCGGCGCAGCCGCCCGTCTTCAGCCTGACGCTCGCCGCGCAGCCATGCCACGCGCAGCTCGCCCAGCCCGTCGGGCGGCTGGGTATCGAACAGGGCGCGCTCGGCGGCCGGCAGGCGGGCCCATTCAAACGGCACCGTGGCAAAGACGGAGGTGGCCGTGAAGATGTGGCGCGGTACACGCCTACCGGCCAGCAGCAGGCCGGCATCCCACTGCACCTCGCTGGCGATGGAGACACTGCCGTCGGCGCCGACCCGCAGCGGGCGCCGCCGTAGCGCGCCGGTGCCCTGGGTGAGATCGTAGGTGGTGTCGATCAGGTAACGCCCATCGGCGTTCGCGCCCGCTACGGCCTGGCCCGGCGCAGCGCTCGCGGTGCAAAAGCCGGGCGGCTCGTCCGGAATGCGCAGCGGCGCCGCCAGCGTGCATGCCAGCGCCAGCATCAGCCCCAGGGCGATGAGCGTGCGCAGGGCGTTCATGGCGCCTCTCCGTCCCGCGGCACCCTGCGGTAGAACGCCTGCAACACCGTCCGCGTCTTGTCGTTGACGCCAAACCCAATGGCGGTGATACGGTATAGATTGTCGCGGCGGCGGTCGGCGTCCTGCCCTGCGCGCGCATCCGGCACCGCTTCGATCAGGTAGCGCGGCAGCCGCGCCGGCAAGGCGCCCTGTCCCACCGGCATCGTGGCGCCGGTAAAGCGGCCATACGCCGCGGCGCGCGCGGGCTCACCGTCGGCCGCCAGATCGTTGGCCTGCCACGCCGGTGCGCCACCAAGCGCGCACAGGCCGGCGTTGACGTCCATGCTACGCCCGCACCCGTCGGTGAATCCCTGCACGTTGCCGCTCTCGAACAGCGCGGCGCGCGCGGACGCCGGATCGCTGCCGCCTTCAATGTCGCGCTCCGCGTCGGCCAGCGCGGCCTCGGCGGCCTGGAAGGCCAGTTGCCGGTCACGCTCGGCGCGCGTGGCCAGTTCGGCGTCGAGCGCGGTATGCGCCGCCGACGCACCGATGAGCAGCAGCGCGACCAGGATGAACAAGGCACTGATCAAGGCTGCGCCATGCTGGAAACCGGATGGTCGATGGTCCATGACGCCCTCACTGCGGTACATTGCGCAACAGGATGGTGGCGGCGAACAGACGGCGCTCGCGCTGGCGCAACGCTCTGTCCATGTCGGCTTCGCGCACCGTGGTGCCGGGGTCGTCCGCGCCACTGTAGGCCGGTCCGAACAAGCGGTATTCGGTCGACGCGGGCGGGCCGCCCTGCTCCTCGGCGCCATGCAGCAGCAAAGCGACCTTGATGCTCACCACGCGCTTCCAGTGGCTGCGCCGGTTGAAATCCTGCGCACGCGCCGCCTGCGTGGCGCCGGCCGGCACGATGGCGCCATCGAGCGAGTTGACGGCGCTGGCGCTGAGGTAGCCATTGGCCAGACCGTCGGCGTCGGTGTCGATGCCGTACAGGACCTGGAAACTGTCCACGCCGGACACCAGCGCATCGGCGCTCCATCGGCCGTTGCCATGGTATTTGCAGCGCAGTTCCGGCGTACCCGCTGCGCTGCGGGCGACGAAGAAGATGCTCCAGCCATCGTCGTCGGCGTGAACCGGAAACCCCGCGCAGCTGAGCACACTGCCGTCGCCGTCCGGCGCCGGCCCCGACCCGGCAAAGCGCAGCGCCAGCACGTCGCTGCCGTTGGCGACATCGGGGCGCAGATCGTCCAGGCCGGCGCTTTCGCGCGCCAGCGAATGGGCATCGAGTCCGCTGATGCGCGCGGGCAGGCTGGCGGTCAGTTCGCCCGCATCGGCGCGGTCGAGATTGACGTAACCGGTCTGGCGCGCGGCGCGCGCGATCAGTTCCATGGCGAAGCGCCCGCCCTCTTCCAGGGCGGCGCCGTCGGCGCTGGAACCGAAGCTGCGGTTGGCCGCGACCAGCATGCTGCCTGCGGCCAGCACCGCCAGCAGCCCGAGTACCAGCGCGACCATCAGTTCGGCAAGGGTCATCCCCGTCTGGCGTTCAAGCATCATGGCGCCACGCCTCCCACCACCATGGCGACGGCGGGCGCGTCGTCGATGGCGCCGCCGTCGGCGCGGCGCATGCGCCAGCCGACCTTGATGACCAGCGGCGCATCAGGCGTTGAGGCGCAGTCCCACGTGAAGGCATTGCGCGCAGCATCCCAGACGCGCGCGTCGCGGCAAACCAGGGCGCGCCCGCCGGGAAAGCCGGCATGCAATGCAGTGCGCACTTCGCCAAGATCGGCCTGCGCCATCTGCGCGCTGTCGCAG
Source organism: uncultured Oxalobacteraceae bacterium (assembly GCA_965650445.1). GTDB lineage: Bacteria > Pseudomonadota > Gammaproteobacteria > Burkholderiales > Burkholderiaceae_D > Telluria_A. The sequence continues at coordinate 2,682 of CBFGOU010000462.1, forward strand.
CGGCCATCGCAGGATGGCGCGGGCGCGGGCGGACCATCGCCTGCGGCTTGGTACTGGAACCGGGCGTAAGGGTTGGCCGCGTCGCCCGCGTCCATGGCCGCGGAATTGGCACGCATGCGTTCGGCCAGACCGGCCGCCAGCTGCACCGCCCTGGACATGCGGCTGCTGTCATGACGCGTGCGCGTCGCCGCCACTTGCGCCGCCGCCGCACCGGCAACGCCGACGGCCAGCACCAACAGCGCCACCAGGACTTCGATCAGCGTAAAGCCATGAGCGTGCCACAGTCGCATCAGCGTCCCCGCAGGTTGAACGCGCGCAGTGCCGTGCTTTGAAAGCCGGTGATCTGCAGCGCCGAGACATGACGTTATCAGGGCGGCTCAGCGCGGCCGCTGGCCTGTCTCAAGCGGATACGGGAACTTAATTGCGGGGTTTGCGTTCGTGGCCGACTTCGGCAATAGCTTCCTGGAACTCGGCCAGGTCTTCGAAGTTTTTATAGACGGACGCGAAGCGGATGTAGGCGATTTTGTCGAGCCGCTTGAGCTCCTGCATGACCAGTTCGCCGACGTGGCCGGTGTCGACCTCGCGCTGGCCGCTGGTGAGCAGTTTTTCTTCGATCGAGGCCACGGCGGTGTCGATCGCGGCGGCCGAGACCGGCCGTTTGCGCAGTGCCAGCATCAGGCTGCCGCGCAGTTTGGAGGAGGCGAACTCGGTGCGGCTGCCGTTCTTCTTGACGATGATCGGCATCGACAATTCGATCCGCTCATAGGTGGTAAAGCGTTTGTCGCATTTGGCGCAGCGGCGCCGCCGCCGGATCGAGTCGTCCTCCGACACCCGGGTGTCGAGCACCTGGGTATCTTCATGCTGGCAGAAAGGACATTTCATGGCGGCGCCGCTGGCTGTGCTGCTACATCAAGCTGCGTAGACCGGATACTTGTCGGTCAGCTTCTTGACTTCCGCCTTGACGCGCTCGAGCACGGCCGCGTCGTTCGGGTTGTCGAGGATGTCGGCGATCAGGTTGCCCACGATGGTCGCGTCTTCTTCCTTGAAACCGCGGGTGGTGAAGGCCGGGCTGCCCAGGCGGATACCGGAGGTCACGAACGGCTTTTGCGGGTCGTTCGGGATGCCGTTCTTATTGCACGTCATGTGCGCCGCGCCCAGCAGGGCTTCGGCTTCCTTGCCGGTCAGGTTCTTGGCGCGCAGATCGACCAGCATCACGTGCGACTCGGTGCCGCCCGAAACGATGCGCAGGCCGCGTGCGATCAGGGCCTTGGCCAGCGCGTCGGCGTTCTTCACGACCTGCTGCTGGTAAGCCTTGAATTGCGGGGTCAGCGCTTCCTTGAACGCGACGGCCTTGCCGGCGATCACGTGCATCAGCGGGCCGCCCTGGATGCCGGGGAAGATGGCCGAATTGATGGCTTTCTCGTGCTCGGCCTTCATCAGGATGATGCCGCCGCGCGGGCCGCGCAGGGATTTGTGGGTGGTCGAGGTGACGAAGTCGGCGTGCGGCACCGGGTTCGGGTACAGGCCGGCGGCGATCAGGCCGGCGTAGTGGGCCATGTCGACCATGAAGTAGGCGCCGACTTCCTTGGCGACCTTGGCGAAGCGCTCGAAATCGATGCGCAGCGAAAACGCCGACGCGCCGGCAATGATCAGCTTTGGCTTGTGTTCACGGGCCAGGCGCTCCATGGCGTCGTAGTCGATGTCTTCCTTTTCGGTCAGACCGTAGGACACCACATTGAACCACTTGCCCGACATGTTCAGCGCCATGC
>CBFGOU010000463.1:0-4448 GCA_965650445.1 uncultured Oxalobacteraceae bacterium
GCCAGTGCCCTGGCAGCCGGGACCGCCAGCGCCCAAAGCGTCAGCACGGCGCCTGCCGCCAAAAAAGGCGCCGCCCTGTCCATCGTGAACAAGAAGGCTTCCACGACTTGCGCCCGTGCCTACGTCCAGGGGCAGCAATACAACCTGAACGCGGCCCACCCAGGTACCGACCTCGTCGCTGCCAAAACGAACACGTCCTACATGGCATCCGTGTTCAAGGGGCAGAAGTGCGGCGGCGCGGCCATCAAGAATGTCTGGTTCACGACCGGTGGCGGTTCCGTTTCCATGTGGGACATTCGATAAGCGATTCTTGACAGCCGCCTGGCACGCGCTCGACATGGCTGGCCTCAAAGTTCACCCAATGGCCGATGCCTGCCATTGAGAAGTCCTGTCCAGCGCGCACACAGTTGTTGGAAGCTGCCTGCGGCTGTTTGCTGACACCTTCAGCGAAAGAGGCCAGTCGTCCAAGTACGCTTTCTCCCGCTCTATAAGTCGTACATGGCATCCGTCTTCAAAGGGCCAAAATGCGGCGGCGCGGCCATCAAGAACGTCTGGTACACGACCACGAACCAGGCCAACCAGGGCTGGAAGATTCGCTAAGCGATTGTTTCCAGCGACACCGGTCTGGCGGCACCTGCCATCGGGCCAAACCGGTGTTTATCGCGCGGCAGAATGCTCACCGCCGCATTTCCATCGCGACCACGCCGGACGACACCTGGTGGCCACCGGCGTTCGCCCCATCTCACATGAGCATCAATGCCGCATGCTCATGCAAGCCATTCACGTAGCCGATCAGTTGTTCGGCGTGCGGATAGCGACGGTCAGAGTTTCATTCTCCAATCGCCTTTAAAACGCACTCTTGCTGGCCCGCGGCGCAGTAGCGGAGACGCTATCGCATCCCATGCCCAGCACGCGCTGGACCAGTACGACTTGAATAGCCGTCACCCGTCGGTGGTGCTGCGCAATGTCCCGCCCAATAAATCGATCATGGCTTCCATTTTCAAGGGACAAAACTGCGGTGGCGCGGCCATCAAGAACGTCTGGCACACCGGTTCGGCGGCTTGGCCGATTCAGTAAGCCACGGACGCCAGGTGCGCTGGCCAGTACGCCAACGCACTTGGCAAAGTCTGTGCCGAGCTGACCATCCCCCAGAAAATTTCCGGCATGTGCACGCCACTGGCGCAAATCGCGATAGCCGCCGCCGCTCCCCTCCCCCATCCGTCCCCTTGTTGCCGCGAACAGACCGCGCGCGAAAGCCGCCCCAACGAATACGCATCCAGCTGGCCTGCGAATGCTCGAATAGTCGCGGTTGGACCTCAGAGATTCGGAACAGAATCACGTGAAGCATGAGCGCAACGGGGGTGATCCGCGCTCGCTTCGCTGGCAAACAAGGCTGTTCGCTCCGGCAAATTCAATGCCTGCTTGAGTGTCCTATGATTCAAGTGTCGCAGGTTTACAGCGCTGTGTTCGGCACAGCGGCGTGTGCATCGCGACGGGCAGGATTTCATTTTCAATCGATGTCAACTCAACAGGGAAATCAATATGAATCGCAGCAAAATCTTCAGCAAGTCCGCATTTATCTTCGCCGTCGCGGCAGCCAGTGCACTGGTATCGAGTTCCGCCAGCGCCCAAGCCCCGGCCATCAACGCCGTCCCCGCAAAACTTACTACTTTTGTCGCAGGGAACAAAAACTACGCCAACACCTGCGCTCGTGTTTACTTTAACGGCTATCAGTACGATATGAATAAAGCTAAGCCGACGGTGCTACTGCGCAATGTCCCGGCCAATACGTCGATCATGGCTTCCGTTTTCAAAGGACAGAAGTGCGGTGGCGCGGCCGTCAAGAACGTCTGGCACAAGGCCACCGTTTCTCAGACGGCTTGGCTGATTCAATAAGCCAAGCAAGCCAGGTGCGCTGGCCAGCAAGCCAACGCACCTGGCGCACAGCGTCTTTGCCCGGGCCGACCGCGCCTCCGGCAAATTTCCCGCATACCCGCGCCACTGGCGCAACGCGCGACGACCGCCGCCGTTCCTCTCCCCCTGACCTACCCCTCTTACTGCGAACAGACCTGGCGCGAGCTCTCGCACAGGCATGGGCTGCCCCAAATTGCCACGACGACAACCAAGTGGCGCAGCCCTTGCTCGGCGTCGCAGCCGCGCCAGGGCGGTGCGGCTCCTTCTGAGACTCCAGCAGACTGGTTTCGCCGGCTTAGTGCGGGAACGTGCTTGAGCGCAGCGTGGTGCGGAGACAGGGCGGCCATTTGGCGCGCGTCGATGGGGATTGCGGCGCCGCGCCCTGCGCCAAAGCGATGCGGAAGGGTTCTCTCCTGCGGCCAGGCAGGTCGTGAATCAATGGCTTTGCGGAAGTGGAGCTGCCCCCCCGTCCGGGAGGGCACAAGGCTGCGATCGTGGACTGATGCCGCTTAGTGCGCAGGCGCACCGATCATGCCGGTCGACAGCTTGCCGGCGAAGTCGCCCAGCAGCACATCGCTGACCACCTGGGACGCAAACACCGCCACCAGCGCGATCAGCATGATGATGCCGATGGCGCCGCGCAGGGGCTGGCTCAGCGAATTGGGCTCGAGCTTGTCGGCCGAGCGCGCAATGATGCCCAGGCAGACGTCGACCAGCACCAGGACCAGCATCACCGGCGTGCCGAGCTTGGCGAGCGCGGTCCAGACGGTGTCGGTGCGGCCGATCAGGAATGCTTCGGCCGTGCTGGCCAGGGTGGGCAGCATCACGTGCGGCGGCCACCACTTGTACGACTGGAACAGCGCGCTGAGCATGAAGCTCATGCCGCCGCCGACGTAGAACAGGGTCGTCACCAGTTGCAGCAGCAGCGTCGAGACCGGCGTACTCTGGTCGCCGCGCAGCGGATTGGTCATCTGGACATTATTGAACCCGGTCAGGTCGTCGATCAGCGTGCCGACGCTTTGCGCGACCCAGAACACCGGCGCGGCGGCGAAGCCCAAGGCCAGGCCAAGGAAGGCTTCCTTGCACGCCAGCACGATCAGCATGGCGCTGTTGGGCGTCTCGAACGCGTGCGGCGACTGGCCGGCGGCGACAAAAAAGGTCAGCACATAGACCACGCCGTTGCGGGCGGTGCCGGGCAGGATGGTGTCGCTGGTGGCCGGCAGGAGAATGAATGCCACCATGATGCGGATGCCGGTCAGCAGCACCATCACGATCATGGCGTGATAGGCGTCGTACCAGTTGACCAGCGCGTGAATCCAGGAATAGGTGTCGTTAGTCATTATTTAGCTCGCAAAGCGTCGTCGCGCCAGCAGGTTTTCCACAGCTTCCTCGTCGGCCGCCAGCTCGGCGGCATGGGCGGCGGCGCGCCGCACCGAGTCCAGTTTGGCGCGGCACTGATCGAGCGACGCGTCGGCGCGCGCCAGCCGGGCTTCGGTCTCGCGCACCTTGGCCTGGTGGCGTTCGAGCGCGCCGGCGGCCTTCTGCTCGGCCTTGCGGTCCGCTTCCAGCGCATCCTTGAGCGCCACCCGCCAGCTGTCGTGGCGCAGGTAGTCGGCCGCCGACAGCGCGGCGGTGCCGCCGAAGCGCTCGTCCATGCATTGTTGGTGGGCGGCGCAGCGCTGCCGGGCCTGTTCCACTTCGTGCCGGGCCTCGTCGAACGCCGCCTGGCGCTCGGCCAGCGCGTGCCGGTCGCGCATCAATTCCTGCTCGATGCGCTCGCGGCGCCGGGTCTTGGCGGCGACGATGGCACGCCACTTGCCGATGGTCAGCGCAATCATTGCGGTGCGAAGCCGGCGACGAACTCGTGGGTCTCGTCGCCGTCGGCGAAGCCGTCGGTGCTTTGACTGAGAAACTCTTCGAGCGTGGCGTGCTGCGCGATCGCCTCGTCGGTCAGCGGATCGGCGCCCTGCTGGTATTCGCCCATCTGCAGCAGCAGTTCGACTTCATCATACTTGGCCAGCAGCTTGCGCACCTGCCCGGCGCCGGCGCAGTGCTCGGGCGTCGCCACCAGCGTCATCACCCGGCTCAGGCTGTGCAGCACGTCGATGGCCGGGTAGCGGTTGCGCGCGGCGATCGTGCGCGACAACACCATGTGCCCGTCGAGAATGCCGCGCACTTCCTCGCTGACCGGATCGTTGCCCTCCTCGTCCTCGGCCAGCACGGTATAGAAGGCGGTGATCGAGCCCTGCGGGCCCATGCCGGCCCGTTCGAGCAGGCGCGGCAGTTCGGCGAAGACCGACGGCGGAAAGCCGCGCCGGGTGGGCGGTTCCCCGGCCGCCAGGCCGATTTCGCGCTGCGCGCGGGCGAAGCGGGTGAGCGAATCCATCATCAGCAGCACGCGCAGCCCGCAGTCGCGGAAGTATTCGGCGATGGCGGTGCCGACATAGGCTGCCTTGGCCCGCTCGATGGCCGAGCGGTCCGACGTGGCGCACACCACCACGCTGCGGGCCATGCCGTCTTCGCCGAGAATGAGC
>CBFGOU010000464.1:0-4432 GCA_965650445.1 uncultured Oxalobacteraceae bacterium
CTTGCAGCAGGGCAGCTTCGTCGGCGCCCAGGTAGGCCATCACGCGCGGCGCCGTGTCGTTCCACCACGGCAGCGCGCGCAGGTTGGGCTGGTGCAGCGGATAGTCGCGTGCGGCCAGATGCATCCGGGCAAGCATGGCGCCGACGGCGGCGCAATGGACCGGCTGCGGGTCCATCTGCGAACTGCCGTCGAGTTTGCTGACGATCGCCGCCGGCTTGCCATGCAGTGCCGCCACCAGCTCGCCCTGGTCGTTGGGCACCGGCGCCGGCACCAGCACGCCGCGGTCGGCCAGGTGGCGCATCAGGTTCAGGTAAAACGGCAATTGCTCGAAACTGAGGTTCTCGAAGATCGTCAGCACGTACTCGCCGCGCTCGGTCGTCAGGAAGAAATTGGTGTTTTCGATGCCGGAAGCGATCCCCTTGATCGCTTTGGCCTTGCCTAGTGGGAATTGCTTGAGCCAGGGGGTGAGGTCGTCCAGGCTAACCGCGGTAAAAACTGCCATGTGAAAACGAAAGTGGAGATAAAAGGAGTCGGTCGCAGCGCAATTCGATGCGAAGGTGGGGGGCTGTACGCCGTCTTTACTTGGCCGGTTTGGGAGCCGGCGGTGGCGGCACGTCGGCCGCCTGGGGCACGCTTTCCGGGTCGGTATTTTTCTTTTTATTCAGGTCGAATTCGAGCACGGTCCACTGCGGCGCGCGCAAGGTGCTGCTCACCGCATCGCCGGGCTGGCCGTTGCCGGCCGGCGTGTTCGGCTTCATCGTGTACACATTCTTGCCGTTCTTGACCTTCACTTCCGTGACGCGGCCGCCTTCCTTCTTCTCGGTAATCTTGCGCTCGCCCGACTTGGGCGGAATCACCGTGATCGGCGTGTCGCTGCCTTCCTCGATCACATCGAGTTTGGGCGGCGCGGCGCTGGGCTGCTGCTGGGCCATCGCCCATCCGGCATGCGCCAGCAGGCAGAGGGGGACAAGCTTCCAAAGAGGTGAGATGCGCAGCATGATCGTAGCCTTCATTTTGTTTGGTACATTGTAACAAAGGCCGGCCTTCCCCGTGAAAATTCGGCATGGCCGCCGCGGCGAAGGGAGCCGGGTTTCTGCGATAATCCCGCCTGCGCCGCGGCGTGTCTGTTCGCCCCCTCTCATTCGTTCTCATTGGCACTATGCAAAATACTCTGCTGTTAGTCGACGGTTCCAGCTACCTTTACCGTGCGTTCCACGCCTTGCCCGACCTGCGCAGCCCGGACGGCCATCCGACCGGCGCCATGCACGGCATGGTGAACATGCTACGCCGCCTGCGGCTCGATTTCCCGGCGGCATATATTGCTTGCGTGTTCGATGCGTCCGGCAAGACTTTCCGCGACGATATGTATCCGGAGTACAAGGCCACGCGCGCCTCCATGCCGGACGACCTGCGCGTGCAGATCGAGCCCATCCACGAGGCCGTGCGCCACATGGGCTGGCCGATCCTGATGGTCGACGGCGTCGAAGCGGACGATGTGATCGGCACCCTGTCGGTCGAGGCCAGCAGGCTGGGCATGAACACCGTGGTATCGACCGGCGACAAGGACCTGGCCCAGCTGGTCAACGACAAGGTCATGCTGATCAACACCATGACCAATGAAAAGCTGGACGAAGCCGGCGTGCTGGCCAAGTTCGGCGTGCCACCCAACCGCATCATCGATTACCTGACCCTGATCGGCGACACGGTCGACAATATTCCCGGCGTCAGCAAGTGCGGCCCCAAGACCGCCCTGAAATGGCTGACCCAGCACGGCAGCCTGGAAGGCGTGATCGAGAACGCCGCCAGCATCACCGGCGCGGTCGGCGAAAACCTGCGCAAGGCGCTGGAATGGCTGCCGCAGGGCCGCGCATTAATTACCGTCAAGACCGATTGCGACCTGACCGGGCACATGGTGTCGATCCCCGAGACCCTGGTGGCCAAGCCGGAAGACAAGGATGGCCTGAAAGCCTTCTTCGAGCGCTTCGGCTTCAAGACCTTGCTGCGCGAAATCACCCAGCGCGACGACGAAGGCGCGCCGCGCGCCTTGCTCAACTCGCCCGAAGGCGAACTCTTCCCCGGCGCCGTCATTCCCGTCATCAAGGGCGAATACGAAACCATCACCACCGAGGCCGATCTCGAGCGCTGGCTGGCGCTGATCGACAGTGCCGAACTGACTTCGCTCGACACCGAAACCACCTCGCTGGAACCGATGACCGCGCAAATGGTGGGCATTTCGCTCAGCGTCGAAGCGGGCAAGGGCGCTTATATTCCGGTGGCGCACCGCTACGCCGGCGTGCCGGAACAATTGCCGCGCGAGTTAGTGCTGGAAAAAATGAAAGCCTGGCTGGAAGATCCCGCCAAGCCCAAGGTCGGCCAGAACCTTAAGTACGACTGCCACATTTTCGCCAACCACGGCATCACGGTGCGCGGCATCGAGCACGACACCCTGCTGCAATCGTACGTGTTCGAATCGCACAAGCCGCACGACATGGACAGCATGGCCCTGCGTCACCTGGGCTACACCACGATCCCCTACACCGATGTATGCGGCAAGGGCGCCAACCAGCTGTGCTTCGACCAGGTGGAGCTGGCCCGCGCGACCGAATACGCGGCCGAAGATTCCGACATCACCCTGCGCCTGCACCAGGCCATGAAAGGCCACGTCGACAGCGACGCCAAGCTTAACTTCATCTACCGCCAGATCGAACTGCCGACCTCGGTCGTGCTGCAAAAGATCGAACGCAACGGCGTGCTGATCGACGCCGACCTGCTCGATCTGCAATCGCGCGAACTGGGCAAGCGCATCGTCGAACTGGAGCAGCAGGCCTACGAGCTGGCCGGCGGCCCGTTCAACCTGGGTTCGCCCAAGCAGATCGGTGAAATCTTTTTCGGCAAGCTGCAATTGCCGGTGATTAAGAAGACGCCCACCGGCGCACCCTCGACGGACGAGGAAGTGCTGCAAAAGCTGGCCGAAGACTTCCCGCTGCCCAAGATCCTGCTGGAATACCGCGGCATGTCCAAGCTCAAGTCGACGTACACCGACAAGCTGCCCAAGATGGTCAACCGCGACACCGGCCGCGTGCACACCAACTACGCGCAGGCGGTGGCGGTGACGGGGCGCCTGTCGTCCAACGAACCGAACCTGCAAAACATTCCGATCCGCACCGCCGAAGGCCGGCGCATCCGCGAAGCCTTCATCGCCGGCCCGGGCAATGTGATCATCTCGGCCGACTATTCGCAGATCGAGCTGCGCATCATGGCCCATATTTCCGGCGATGAAGCGATGCTGCGCGCCTTTGCCGACGGCGAAGACATCCACCGCGCCACCGCCGCCGAAATCTTTGGCGTGGCGCCGGGCGAAGTGCAAAGCGAACAGCGCCGCTACGCCAAGGTCATCAACTTTGGCCTGATCTACGGCATGAGCGCCTTCGGCCTGGCCAGCAACCTGGGCATCGAACGGGCCGCCGCGCAAAGCTATATCGAGCGCTATTTCGCGCGCTTTTCCGGCGTCAAGCAATACATGGACGACACCCGCCTGCAAGCCAAGGCGCGCGGCTACGTGGAAACCGTGTTCGGCCGCCGCCTGTGGCTGCCTGAAATCAATTCCCCGAACGGCCCCCGGCGCCAGGGTGCCGAACGCGCCGCGATCAATGCGCCGATGCAGGGCACCGCCGCCGACCTGATCAAGCTGGCCATGATCGCCGTGCAAGGCTGGCTGGAAAGCACCCAGCTCGGCACCCGCATGATCATGCAGGTACATGACGAACTGGTGCTGGAAGTGCCGGAAGGCGAGCTGGAACTGGTCAAGCTGCAATTGCCGGCCCTGATGGCCGGTGTGGCCGAGCTCAAGGTGCCGCTGCTGGCTGAAGTGGGCATCGGCAAGAACTGGGACGAAGCGCACTGACGATCCCGGCTGCCGGGCAGTCGCGCGTGTTTTTCGCGCAACTGCCCAGCTGTAACGGTACAATGCCCCGCTTGCGCCATTTGCAAGATCTGTACAGCGAGGCTTTCAAATCGATCCGACTCTCATTTCCATCCTGCTTGCCACCACCATCGCGGGCGTGCTGAGCATTTCCGCCGCCGCGGTGTTCTCGTTCACCTTGCTGTCGAAGATGGTCGAGCGCATGGTCAGCCTGTCGGTCGGCATCATGCTGTCCACCTCGCTGCTGCACGCGCTGCCGGAAGCGTTCGAGTCGCACGCCGATCCGCGCCGCCTGTTCGCCACGCTGCTGGGCGGGCTGCTGGCCTTCTTCATGCTGGAAAAGCTGGCGGTGCTGCGCCATTCCCATCATCACGAAGGCGACGGCCACCACCACGCGCACGGGCACGACAAGCGCGAAGCGGGCAAGGCCGGCTGGATGATCCTGGTCGGCGACGGCATGCACATTTTCACCGACGGAATCCTGATCGCCGCGGCCTTCCTGGCCAATCC
>CBFGOU010000465.1:0-4417 GCA_965650445.1 uncultured Oxalobacteraceae bacterium
GGTCGCCCGCGGTCTCACGGCGGACAAGAACGCCCTGATCGCCAGCACCGATGCCCTCGTTGCCGGCGGCAACACCTCGATCTTCGACGCGGTGGCCACGGCGGTCGACGCCTTGAGCGGCGTGCCCGCGCAGACGCGCCGCGCGATCGTCGTGGCCACAATCGGCGCCGCCCCGGCCTTGTCCGGCGCTGCACTTTCCGGTCCTATTTTTGCTCCCACCCAGCCAATCGCGCAGTAATGCAGCAGGGCCGACACCACGCAGATCGCCAGTACGCGGCGGCGTCGGAAAAGGAATGTAGCGATCGTCATATGCGCAGTTTAACGTGCAAGCCACAATTTCCGCTGACAACCATGCGCCGGCCCCCGAAGGGCTTGGCAATATATACAATCTTTGATGGCTGTTTCATAATCTGCTACCCTGCCCCCTCAACCCACGGAGAACCCCATGCTGAAACCACCAATGCCGAACCTGCCGGGCGCCATGAACGATACCCTGGACTTCGTCAAGAACCTTTGGGGCAGCATGGCCGTGCCGGGCATGGGTCTGCCGGCCATGGCCGCGCCAGCCATGTCGGTCGAAGACCTGGACAAGAAGATCGCCGACCTGAAAGCGGTCGAGGGCTGGCTGAACATGAACCTGTCCATGCTGCGCGGGACCATCCAGACGCTGGAAGTCCAGCGCGGCACCATCGTCACGCTCAAGTCGATGGGCGAGGCGCTTGCCAGCGCAGTGCAGCAGCCGGGCGCGAACGAAAAATCGGTGCTGGCGGCGGCGCCGTACGCCTCGGCCTTCTTCAGCCAGCCGGCCGCGCCGGCGCCCGAACCGGCCAAGGCCGAAGCCAAGCCGGAAGCGCCCAAGGACCCGCTGCCCGCGGCGGCGGCGGCCGCCATGACCAACCCGGCGGCGTGGTGGAATATGCTGCAGGATCAGTTCAAGCAGGCGGTATCGACGGCGATGTCGCCCGAAGCCGTCGCCACGGCCACCGCCAAGGTGCAGGAAGCGGCCACCGCACCGGCACGCGAACTGCAAAAGGCCATGGCCAAGGCCGCGCCCAAGGAGGCCGACAAGAAACCGGCGGCCAAGCGCGCCGCCAGGCCCAAGGGGGACGAAGGCAAATAAACGGCTGGGTGGCCGTCAGGCCAGTTTCGATATGCGGATTGCGTCGATCAGGCCGTCATCCTGGCGCTTGATCGTGGAGATGGCGATCAAACCTTCCTCGGCCAGCCGGCGCACCTGCTCGTGGACGGCCTGGAACGATTCAATGGTGTCGCCCTTGGCGGTAACGGGCTTGATCCAGGCAGTGCTGCCGACTTTCATTTTTTCATAGACTTCGTTCGCGATGTCTCGCATGGATTTTCCTTTGCCGTCGATAACCAGTATTCAGTTTATCACCGGCAAATTTGCGCACAAGGGCGGAACACAAGTCAGGCGACCTCGGCATCGATGCTGGGCACCGGCGCCAGAGCGGCGAGCTGCTCCATCAGCTGGGCAAAGCGTTGTTGTCCTGGCAGTACTTTGTCTACGTGGAGCAACACCAGATGGGCTTCCTCGGCCAGGGCGAGGTCGTAGCCGAGCTGCTGCATGTGGGAAATCAGGATTTGCGCGGCGTTGAACAGGATACGTAAATTGTTTGGCAAGGCCGCGCGCGCCTCGCGCATCCACGCCACCGCTTCCGGCAGCTTGCCGGTCTTCCACAGCAGCACGCCCTGGTTCATCATGTCCGACGCTTCCTTCTTCGAGGCGCGGATCAGGGCGTGGCCCTCCTCGCTCATGCGCGCCTTGTCGAAGATTTTCTGCACGTCCTCCAGCAGCAAGGTGTTGTCATGGTTGTTCTTGATGACGTAGCACAGCAGTTCGACCGGCGCTTCCTTCACGCCCACCGCGAACAGCATGGTCGCCATGTCCATGCAGGTGACGATGTCGGGCCGCTCGCGGTTCATGCGCAGCAGTTCTTCCAGATCGTCGCCGGCCTTGCGCGCGCGCCGGAAGTCGCCGCTCTCGTGGTACACCATGCCCTCGGTGATCTTGGCGCGCAGCTGCACCTCGTCGGTGGCGAACTCGCGCTGGACCGTCAACAGCAGCTGCAGCGCTTCCTTGACGTCGTTCTTCAGGCCGCACACGCGCGCCAGGCCTAAATAGGGGTCGGGCGTCTTCATCACCGAATACTCGCCGATCGCGATGCACTTGCGGAAGGCCTTCTCGGCCATGCCCATATTGCCCAGCTTGAGGCAGACCTGGCCGAGCGCGCGCTGGCGCCCGACCGAATTGGGCGAGAGCTTGGCGGCGCGTTCCAGGATCGAGCAGGCTTCCTCGTTCTGCCCCATCGACTGGTAGGCCTGGGCCAGCTGGTCGTAGGCGTCGATGTAATAGCGGTTGTCGGCGATCACGCCCTGGAAGATCTGGCGCGCCTGTTCGAATTCGCCGTTGGCCATGCGGATCTTGGCCAGCCCGGCGCGCGCCCACTGGTATTCGCGCTCCTGCAGCACGCGCTCGAAGGCCTCACGGGCCTTTTCCGGTTCGCCGCTCTTGAGCATCAGGTTGGCCTTCATGCGCAGCAGGTCGATCTCGTGCACCTTGTGGCGCGCGATCTGTTCGTCGCAGACGCGGGCCGCGCGCAGGAAGTCCTTTTCCGCGTAGGCCTGGTCGATCTCGCGGAATACCTGCTTCTTGTGCCACACGCGGTTCAGGCGCGTGAGCAGCACGCCCTCGGTGATCGGCTTGATCAGATAGGCATCGGGCTGGTGCTCGGCCGCGCCCATCACCGATTCGACGCTCTTCTCGGCCGACACCATCAGCCACACGCTGCTGGGCAGCAGCAGGTGGCGCACGCGCGCTTCTTCCAGCACCTGCTGGCCGTTCTTGCCCTCGCCGAGGTTGTAGTCGCACAGGACCACGTCGTAACGCACCCGCGCCAGCAGGGCCATGGCTTCGCCGCCGCTGGAGGCCTGGTCGATGTTCTTGGCGCCCAGGTTGCGCAGGCTTTCGCGCAGCAGCTGGCGGATGCCGATGAAGTCATCCACCACCAGGTAATTTTTGGCTGACCAGTCGACGTTCATGGCAGCCTCAGCACGAAACAGCCGCCGCCGTAGCGGCCGCCGTTTTCCAGGTGCAGGCTGCCGCTGCGGTTGCGGTGCCGGTGCATCTTGGCCACCTCGCTGGAAAAGTACAGTCCCAGGCCGGTGCTGTTGGTCAGGAAGTTCACGCCGGCGCTGGCGCCATGCATGGCCGATACGCCCGCCTCCAGCATGGCCGCCGGGTAGCCGCCGCCATTGTCCTCGACGCGGATTTCGAGCGCGCCGTCGACCTTGGCGATGGCCAGGCGGATGCGGTCGCGCGTGTAATGGATGGCATTGTTGATGGCGTGGCCGACCACGCCGATAATCAGGTCTTCGTCGAAATGCCACAGCAGCGCCGGATCGAAATCGGTCTCCAGAACGATGCCTTTCGAGTCCAGCAAAATCCGCTCGGCCGACACCACCTGCTCGACCAGATCGCCGATTTCCAGAGGCTGGACGTCGAACGGGTATTCGGGCTGGCCGACCTGCTTGTACAGCGCCAGCAGCTGGATCAGGTTGTCGTTCAGGCGCTTGGTCTGGTACAGCATGTGCGCCATCTGCGGATAGGCCGCGTCCACCGCCGGCGAGGCGCCCGCGATCAGCGTCTCCAGCGTCCCCGCCAGCACGCTGATGGAGTTCTTCATGTCGTGCGCGGTCGACGCCAGGAACAGGAAAAGCGGATTTTCACCAGGCGCGTCGTCCATTGTCACAATCTCCAGAAGCGGCAAAAAGTTGCCGCACGTCAATTATAGCGGTATCTTGGCGCGCGCGTCTGCTGGTACTTCAGCCAGTGTTGCGCCGGCGCTCACGTAGCAAAAAGCGGGCCGGATCGAGCGCGTCGACCAGGTCCGATTCGAGCGGCAGCGGCGTGCCGTCGAGCTGCGCGGCCAGCAGTTCGGCCGCCAGCGGCGCCCAGGTCAGCCCGCGCGAGGCGTAGCCCAGCAGGCCATACAGCCCCGGGTGACGCGGCACTTCGCGCAGCCGTTCGAGGCGGGTGGCGGCGGCCGGATCGGGCAGCGCGCCGATCAGCGGCAGGCGGTCCGGCGCCACGCTGCGAAAGCCGACCCGGCCTTCGAGCGGCGCAGCGGCGGCGGCCTGCGGGTCGCCCAGCATGGCGCGCATGCGGTCAAGATTGTCATCCTGGCTACTGGCGCGCAGTGCCGGATCGTCATCGCCGTCGTAGGTGGCGCCGGTGCTGTGCCAGCCCCGTACGGCCGGGGTCAGATAGGCTTCGCGGCACAGCACCATGGGCGGTGGCGCAATGCTGCCGGCGGCCAGATGGGTCACCTGGCCGCGCAGCCTGGCCAGCGGCAGCGCGGCGGCCTGTTCGATACGCCGCGCGCCACTGGCCAGAATGACA
>CBFGOU010000466.1:0-4416 GCA_965650445.1 uncultured Oxalobacteraceae bacterium
TCGACGTAAAACACGGGCGCATCAGGCTGGCTCAGATGGTCGCGCACCACGCCTTCGACCCACCAGTCCTGCTGCGGCAGCGGCAAGCGCAGATCGAGCCGCTCTACCGCGGCAGGCCGGGCCCGCGCTGGTTTTTCGTGGCCGAGCCTGCGCCGCAGCCGGGGCGCGATGCGCAGCAGATGCTGGTGCTCGGCATCGCTTTCCGGCGCCTTTTCCGCCAGGCTCAGCAGTTCAAACGCCCGGCCGAATTGGCCATCTTTTTCGAGCACGCGTATGGCGCGCGCGCGGGCACCCGGGAAACTGGTGCGGGCATACAGGGCGTAGGCGCCTGCCCAGTCGCGCTGCTTTTCCACGTGCTGGGCGATCTGGAACAGCAAACGCTCGCGCCGGCTATTGAGCCAATCGTTCTCGAACGGGGTCTCGGGCAAGGCTTGCAGCACCGCGTCGAGGGGCTCCCCGGCTTGAAAGCGTTCCTTGCACTGGTGCAGCGCCAAGTAAGCATCGATATCGCGGCGCTGGCGGAACCCGCGCGACGAGGCCGAGAACTCGACCTGCTCAAAGGTGTACAGGCCCAGGTCCGACAGCACGAATTCGGTCCAGTCCTGGTGCAGATTGCCAAAAAAGATCAGGCGCAAGCGGTCGCACAGGTGCTTGACCAGGATGCTGTAGGCGACGTCGCCGGAATCGCGGAACCAGGCCGAAAACGAGCGCGCGTCGGCGAACTGGGCGCGCAGCGCTTCCAGTTGCTCGCCCTTGCGTGCGCTTTTCTCGTGCAGGCCAAGCTGAAACACCTTGCCGATTTCGGGCTTGGACAACAGCTCGAACAGGGCATCGATGCCGAGCACCGGATCCGCTTCGATCCAGCCGGTGGGGAGCAAATGGCGGGCGGCCTCGACAGGGCAGCCGATTTCGGCGTAGTGCAGCTTGGATGCACGAAAAAGCGTCCCCTTGCGCATCACCATGCGCACGAACAGGGCGCGCGCGCACTGCGGCAAGTCCTGAAACATGCCGATGAAGGCTTGCTCTTCACCGGTCAGCAAGTCGCTGTAGCGCTCGCTAATCCATGCCAATACCCGGTGAAAATTGTCGAGATAGTAAAACTCGTTCTCTAGTACTTTGCGCATCGTGCACTGCCGGACTTGCTGTTCCGCTTCCGATTACCTGTGATTTTATACAGTATATCGTGGAAGCGCGCCGGGTCCCAGCGAAATCGGCACAGATGGGCCGGTGCGGCGCACCAAGCGTGGTTTTCGCGCTATGGCCGTGGCGCGCGCTCGCAAGGCTGGCCCGCTCCAGCGATGCAGGCCTTGTTCGGGGAATAGCGCGGGGATTGGGACAGGATGGCGGTCAGGATGGCCACGTCGGTGTCTACCGGGGCTTCCGGCTTGGGTGCGCTCGGCCGTGCCTTGACCACCAGGGCCGGACGTTTGGCGGCTTGGCGGGGCGCGAGGCTGCGCGCCGGCGCGACGGGCTGGTCCACCGGCGCGGCAACCCCCTGCGTCACCAGGGACGGTGCCAGGTCGGCCAGATGGTCGAACTGGTCGACGATCAGTGCGGCCGCCTGTGGTGTCGCGACCCGCTCCGGCACGGCCGGGGCCGGCTTGACCGCAACTTCCATCGCAATCGCGGCGGCCGGGCCGGCATTGTCGTTGACCAGCACACCCAGAACGCCGAGCAGCGCGGCAATGGCCAGGCTGGCGCCGCCCAGCAGCATCGGTGTCGACCGCGCCGACTGGTGGGCCGCAGGCGCCGACGCGCCGCGCTCGAGGCGGGCCAGGATGTGTTCGTCGTCGCTGTCCGGCCGGCTGGAGCCGGAAAACAGGTTGGGCCTTTTGGAGCGGTGTTGATTTTCGTCTGAAGGGCGCACGATCGTAACTCCTAAGATGGGGAATTCTAATGCCCATTAGAAACACTCTCGAGGTTGTCGATGCTGATCTTTGTCGTCTTCTTGTACTTTTGTGTGGCCTGCAGTGTGTGCTGGCTGGCCTTTTTCCCCAATGGACGGGATTTTCTCGCTCAAGGCTGGCGCAGCGCCGGCGCGCGCTGGACTGGGAGGCGCATGCGCTGGTGGCAAGCAGGCCGGCGCGGTACGGCTGATCCGGGCGCGACGCTCAAGGCGAGGGCGCGCCGCGCTGGCGGGTTTTTGCGCCGTCACTGGCCCTACGCCGCGGGCGCCGCGGCGCTGGTCATCATTCCCAGCCTTATCGCCCTGTGCATGAGCAGCCCGGCCATGCTGCCGGTCTACGAAGACGATAACTGGGTGCCGGACAGTCATATTGCCGCGCTGCTCAAGGGCGAGCAACTGGTGCCGCCGGCGCCGCTGCCGCCGCTGGCCTTCACTACCCAGGAGGTCGAACTGGTGCGGCCCATGCTGGTCGATGCCAGCCGTAACTGGACGCTGCTGCATGCCGATTTCAGCCAGCGCCTGCTGCTCGTATTCAAGATCATGAAGGAAAAGCATGGCTACGACATGGCTTTGCTGGAAGGCTACCGCAGTCCCGAACGCCAGAATGTCTTGGCCGGCATGGGGGCCAGCGTAACGAACGCACGCGCGTTCCAAAGCTATCACCAGTTCGGCCTGGCGGCCGATTGCGCGTTCTGGCGTGACGGTAAGCTCATCATTTCCGAGAAAGATCCCTGGGCCATGCAGGGTTACAAGCTGTACGGTGAAGTGGCGGAATCGGTCGGCCTGACCTGGGGCGGACGCTGGACCATGATGGATTTTGGCCACACCGAATTGCGCATGAAGGGCGTGATGCACAAATAAATTGCCAGGGGTCAAGTCGATTGCCGGGGGTCAAACTTGCCGCAAGGGAATGGTGCCAACATTGCCTGCCGGACTCACTCTTCAACCTCTTCTGGACGCTCCCGACTATGGCCCGACTATGGCAGTTCCTCACCGACAGCCGCGTACTCGGCACGCTCGGTCTGGCCGCGCTTGCGGCATGTATTTTCCTTGGCGCCGACACCCTGCAGATTGCCGCCATCTGGGCGGTATTGGCCTTGCTCGGCCTGCTGGCCCTGTGGGGCATCTTCCTGCTCGTGCGCTGGCATTACCGCAACCGCGCCGCAACCGCCTTGACCGACGCGGTGCTGCCGGCCGCCAAGGCGGGCGCTAGCGACGTGGCGGTCTTGCGCAAGGGCATGCTCGATGCCATCCATACCATCAAGACCTCCAAGCTGGGCCTGGTCAGCGGCGCCGCCGCCCTGTACGAATTGCCGTGGTATATGGTGATCGGCAATCCGGCGGCCGGCAAGAGCAGCGCTATCGGCCGTTCCGGCCTGCAATTTCCCCTGGCCGGTAACAAAGCCGTGCAAGGCGTCGGCGGCACCCGCAATTGCGACTGGTTTTTTACCACCGACGGCATCTTGCTCGATACCGCCGGCCGCTTTTCGGTGGAAGAGAGCGACCGCAGCGAATGGCTCGGCTTTCTCGATCTGCTGCGCAAGCACCGCCCGCGTGCGCCGATCAACGGCATCCTGATTGCCGTCAGCGTGGCCGAGCTGACCGGCGCCGATGCGCCCGCGGCCATCGAGCTGGCCAAGAACCTGCGCACGCGCGTGCAGGAATTGACCGAGCGCCTGGGCGTGTTCGCGCCCGTGTACGTGATTTTCACCAAGGTCGACCTGATCGCCGGCTTCCGCGATTTCTTCCACGATAGCGACCGTGTCGAACGCGACCGCGCCTGGGGCGCCACCCTGCGTTACAACCGCCGCAGCTCCCATCAGGACGTGCTGGCTTTCTTCGATCAGCATTTCGACGAGTTGCACGACGGCTTGAAGGAGCTGAGCCTGGCCCACATGGCCGGCAACCGCAGCACCGCCATGCGTCCCGGGGTGTTTACCTTCCCGTTGGAGTTCGCCTCGATCAAGAGCCCCTTGCGCGCTTTCCTGGCAACCCTGTTCGAAGAAAACGCTTACCAGTTCCGCCCAATATTTCGCGGCTTCTACTTCACCAGTGCGCTGCAGGAAGGCGACGCCAAGGACCTGTCCTCCACGCTGGTGGCGCAGCAATTCGGTCTTGACCTGCGTCAGAGCGAGGCGGCCGAAGCCGGCGAGCAGTGCGGCTATTTCCTGCTCGACCTGTTCCGCAAAGTCATTTTCGCCGACAAGGACCTGGTCGCGCGTTACACCGCGCCGACCGCCGCCCGCCTCAAACACGCCACCTTTTTCGCCGCCACCGTGCTGCTCGGCTGCGCGCTGGGGGGCTGGAGCTGGTCCTACATGGGCAACCGGCAACTGGCGGTCAATGTGCAGGCCGACCTGGACAAGGTGGTCAAGTTGCAGGCCCGGCGCAGCGATCTGCAGTCGCGCCTGGAAGCACTGGATATCTTGCAGGACCGCATCGCCCAACTGGAAAAATACAGTGCCGACACCCCCTTGGCCCTGTCCTTCGGCTTGTACCAGGGCGCCGCG
>CBFGOU010000467.1:0-4410 GCA_965650445.1 uncultured Oxalobacteraceae bacterium
TATTGGTCTGGAAAGCGATGCCGTCGATGACGCCGATGATGTCGACGATCTTGCGGGCGGAAGCCTGGATTTCGCCCATGGTCTGCACCACTTCACCGACGACGTCGCCGCCTTTGCGTGCCGCGTTCGCCGCCGAATTGGCCAGGCCGTCGGCCTGGTTGGCGTTGTCGGCGTTCTGGTTGACGATCGAAATCAGCTCTTCCAGGGAAGAGGCGGTCTCTTCCAGCGCACCGGCCTGCTGTTCGGTGCGCGAGGACAGGTCGAGATTGCCGATCGCAATTTCCCCTGCCGCGGTGTTGATCGTGTCGGTACTGCTGCGCACTTCGCTGACGATACGCGCCAGGCTGTCGCGCATCTCGCGCATGGCGAACAGCAGGCTGCTGTTGTCGCCCGCGCGCGTCTCGACCTCCACCGCAAGGTTGCCGGCAGCAATTTTTCCGGCAATCTGAGCCGCATAGGCGGGTTCGCCGCCGAGCTGCCCGAGCAGGCTGCGCGTGATGAGCAGCGCGGCAGCGATGCCCGCCAACAGCGCGATCACACCGACAATGGTCATTGACGTGACGGCACTGGTGTAGGTGTCGCCGGCCTCCAGCGCCGATTTCTTCGCATTGGCTTCCAGGCGGCCCAGGAGCGCATCCAGGCCGGCGATCAGTTCGAGCTGGCCGGGCCGTACTTCGTCGCGGATGGTGTTGGCCGCTTCGGCCGTGTCGCCGCTGAGCGACAGATCGATGGCCTTGTCGACCAGGGTGCGCACTTTGGTATCCAGGGCCGTGATCTTGGCCAGCGCGGCCTTGCTGTCAGCGTCGGTGAGCAGGGAGCCAAGCTTGTCGGCGGCGTCACGATAGGTTTCGCGCGACTTGCGCGCCATCGTCAGTTCTTTTTTCTTGAACGCGAAATCCTCTTGCATGACCACGTCGCGCACGGTCACCGACTGGAAGCGGACCAGGTCGCGCATGGAGTTCACCAGGCGCAGCTTGGGCGCGTCGCCTTCGACGATGTGGTCCAGGCTGGTGCGAATAAACGACATGCGGCTGATGGCCAGTCCGGTCAGGACCAGCATGAGCACGAGAACGATTCCGAAACTGAGGGCGAGGCGCGGGCCCACCTTCAAGGTCGCGATGAATTTCATTGGGGGCTCCAGTGAAGGAAGGCCGCCGGCGGATGCGTGCGGCCAGGGGTGTTCAGGACTATTCGTTGATGGCGAGATGGAGCACGCCGATCACTTTTTTGCCGTCCAGAACTGGCGCAGAGGCCTGCACGCTTTTCACCTGGGTGGTGGGGTCCGGGACAATTTTATTGTCCGCCCAAACCTGCCCCTTGATGGCGTTAATGTACACCGGGCGCACTGCATTGTTGTACAGCAGGGGCTTGGTGCTCGCGGCCACCAGGTTGCCTTTTTCATCGCGCACCACGAGCTTGTCGACGCCTGGGTCTTCTTCCCATTGCTTCAGCTGGACACCGGCCTTGCTTTTCAGGTGGGTGGCCACCGACGGATCGGCATCGCCGGCGTCGAGCCACTTGGCATTGGTCATGCCCGGCATTGGGCCTTTGGAATTGGCTTCCTTCACAGCACTCACGACGGCGGGGTTAGCCGCCCATTCCACCAGTTTTTGTTTGTATTTATCGACTTTCGCTTGAGTCGCTGCAGGCAGGCCGGCGGAAAATGCCGAGACGCTGGCACAGGTGAGGATAGTCGCGAGGAAGGTTTTCAGACGAGTGTTCAAGTTGGAAGCTCCATTTTTTTCATTATTGACTCGAATGCGCACATGGGCGAGGAAAGGCCAGTCGACCCGTTCTCTGCCCGCAGTGGCAGGGGCATGATGATAGACGACGACACGTGCAAAGTTTGCACATGTATCCTGACAGCATGATTTAGTGTATCGGTAAAGTTTTCGCAATGCAACTATATTCTCAAAGGCAATGTCCTTGCCTTTGGCTTCGACAATTCAAATTCAGCAGCGGTGCGCTTGGCCATAGTATCGCTGACGAAGGGAAACTCCCCCCTTCGACACGAATTATGTCTTCGTGACAATATTTGTTTTAATTTAATGATGTGGCTCCGGCAACGAGGCGCTGACCTTGCCGGCGTCCGATTCCGCCGCGGACCACCACATCCGCGGAACTCATCTTTCGACTCTTCAGTCCAAGTCGAGACGCGCTTGACCTGGCACATCCGCAGCAAGGTTGGCGCCATGCGCGCATCGGTACGCCCGAGCGTCCCCGGCGCATGCTTGACCAGTCCGCGCCCGCCTGATTCACGCATGGCCGTGGTCCGGTTTCACCTTTCACATGGAGAAGAACATGCTATGCATAACTGAAACAGAGCTACCAGCGAGCTTACCAAGCTACCGCTCCATCCGGGCACTGCCCTGTCTGCTCGCCGGCCTGGCGATTGCCGGTGCGGCGGGGGCCGCGCCGGTCCCGACCCAGTACGCCCCCGAGACTGCGCAGCAGGCTGCGGCGCGCACGACCTATCGCGTGGTCAATCTCGGCGCGGGGGACATCACGGAGCTGCCGGCGATCAATGCAAGCGCTCAGGTATCGTTCTCGCTGCAGACCGGCCTCAATCCCCGCGCCTACTTCTATGACGGCGCCACATCCCGCGACCTGGGCACCTTGGGCGGCCCGGCCACCTATGCGGTCGATGTGAACGACGCTGGACAGGTAACGGGCCGTTCATCTACCGCTGACGGCAACGAACATGCGTTCCTGTGGAGCACAGGCGGCGGCCTGGTCGATCTTGGAACCCTGCCGGATGCGGCCAACTCGGCCGCGGCGGCGATCAATAACAAGGGAGTCGTCGCGGGAACGTCCGAAGGAGTGCCGGGGACACCGCCGCGCGCCTTCCGCTGGAGCGCCGTCGACGGGATGGAAAGTCTGGGCGCGTTCACGCCCGGCATTGCGAGCTTTTCCAGCGCCACGGCGCTCAACGATGCCGGCCTGATCGCGGGTAACTCCGATACGCCGGCCAATGATCGGCATGCGTTCGCCTGGACGCGCGCGGCCGGTCTGAGCGATATCGACACCCTTGCCAGCAATTATTCGCTGCCTGCCGCGGTCGCCGACTACGGCCAGGTTGCCGGCCACTATGTGGTCCCCGGCGGCGACCTGTTGTACCACGCGTTTCTCTGGACCCGCGCCAGCGGCATGCGCGATCTGGGCACGGCCGGGGGGACCGAATCGTTCGTGCTGGCGATGAGTCCGGCCGCGCATATCGCCGGTGTCATCAATCTCGCCAGCGGCAACCAGCATGCGATGTCGTGGACGCGCGCCGGCGGCATGCGCGATCTCGGCACCCTGGGCGGGCAGCTGTCGCGCGCCCTCCAGGTCAACACCAAAGGGCAGATCGTCGGCCTGGCCACCAACAAGAGCGGCGCCTGGCGCGCCTTCGTGTGGAGCGCCGGGCAAGGCATGGTCGACCTCAACACCCGGCTGCGGCACGCCCCGGCAGGACTGCAGCTCGACGGGGCGCTGGCGATCTCGGACAACGGCGCGATCGTGGCCAGTTCGAACGCCGGCCTGGTGCTGTTGGAGCCCGGAACTGGACATGAATGCGCGCATGCCCTCGGCCCGGTGCTGGCGGCCGATCTGGTCAAGGTGGGCGCACGTGCGGACGTGTCGCTCAGTTTCACCGACGAGGAATTGGCCGGCACGCGCAGCGTCAGCTGGTTATGGGGCGATGGTAGCGCGCAACAGGCGGGCAAGGTCAGCGAGAGCAACGGCGCCGGCAGCGCCGGCGCCAGCCATGCGTATGCGGCGCCGGGCATCTATTCGGTGACGGCCACCGTGGTCGACCGCGCGGGGCGCAGCGCCGCCGTCAGCCGCGACATCATCGCCTACGAGCCATCGGCCGGCATGGTGGGCGGCAGCGGCGTGTTCATGTCGCCACAGGGGGCGCTCAGGAAGGCGCCGGCACGCGCCGGCAAGGCGAGCTTCAGTTTCATTGCCCCGCCGGCGGCCGGCGTGAAGGCCGCGTCCGCCAAAGCGCAGTTGCACTTCAACGTGGCCGGGCTGAGTTTGCGCAGCGATACGCTCAAGCCGGTCGCAGGGCGGGGAGCACGCGCCAGTTTCGAAGGCAGCGGCACCGTCAACGGCGCCGCCGGCTACCAGTTCACCCTGGACGCCACCGCCGGCGCCGCCGGCCGCTTCGGCCTGCGGATCTGGCATGCCGATCCAGCCACCAGGGCCCAGGTGATCGACTACGACAATCAGGTCGCCGCCGGGGGCAGCGCCGCCAGCGCGCCGATTACCGAGGGGCGGATTGTTCAGCGGTAGTCACCAGGTCCGGCTGGCGCAAGGAGGCCATGCTTGCCTTCCTTGCGTGCCATGCACAGCAGTTCGCGCAGCTACAGCAGCTACAGCAGCGACAGCGGCGGCCCGCCCGTCTGGCCCAGCCAAGTGGTGTCGAAG
>CBFGOU010000468.1:0-4406 GCA_965650445.1 uncultured Oxalobacteraceae bacterium
ATTCGGTACTGCTTGCTACTTGTCGACAAAGCGTTGTGTTTGTCAGCAGCAGAGAGATGAGATTATGCGGTGTTTTGCGATCTTCGTCAACATCTTTTTTGATGCTTCGTCTTGCTTGAAGACGCCCGCATTTCTGCGGGAGGCGAACTATAGCAAAGCCTGACGGGACCCGCAAGGACTATTCAGATACCTTTGTGACCTGGTAAGCCGGATCAGCCTTGATCGCCGCCTGGCTGAACGGCAAACGCGGCCACTCCTTGCGGGCATACACCGGCACCTGGTCGGCGTAAAACGGCGAGCGCGGGTCGACCGACTGCCCGTACACCAGCATGCCCTGCGCCACTGGGCCAGACTCATCGAAGGTGACGGTCTGCACGTAGCTGGTTCCCCATGCCACGTCGCGGTAGCCCTCGCTGGTCAAGCCGGTGCGCATGTGGATCGAATTGTAGGAGCCATCAAGATCGCCGATGCCGCCGTGCAGGCCGATACGCTTTCCTCCGCGCGTTTCAGTCTGGTAGTCGCCCAGCCGCGCATCGAGTGGGATACCCAGGGCTTGCATGGAATGGGCGGCTGCTTTCAGCGCGGACAACATGGCTGGGACGGCCGCAGGCGCAAGGCCGCGTGGGGTATTGACCGGGTCGCGCGGATCGAAGTCGATCGCCCACATCCCCGGCAGCGCCGCAGCGGCATTCCAGAATTCACGGAACAGAATCGCGCCGCGGCTGTCGATCTCCGCGCGGCGATCCCATGACGCCAATATATTGCATGCCTGTATCAGCTCGGCATCATTGCTGCGCGCGCAGTGCGGCAACAGTTCCGGGAGCACCAACTCGGCCGCATAGATGCGGTTGGCAAAGGCAAGCGTTTGCAGGTCAGCCAGTTCCATCCTGCGCGGTTGCGCCAGCCGTTCCGTCGCCTGCTTGAAGCCTATCCGCGTACGCAACTTCTGCGGCACAGCGACCGGGCCGTAGAGCGGCGAATACGGGCCGACCAACAGTGCGCCAACATTACTCAGCCAAAAGCTGTCGTTCGAGTTGCCCACATAATCGGTGCGTACTGTCCATGGCCCATTTGCCGGCGAAAAGATGCCCGGGACAGTTCCTGGGTCGGCCCCCCATGCACAGGCGCTGCGGGATCCGTCGAACATCAGCAGGGGTGGCATCATCAGGCAATCTCCTGCGAATTTGTCGAGCGTCATTTTCGGCACAACACTGGCGTCTGCGAACAAGACCTTGCCATCGCGATCGGCCGCTGCCGTGTTGACCCACGGCAGACCGACAACCTTGTCCAGGGACGCTTTCAACTCGGTCACACTGTGCGCCGAGCCGATCCCGAGCCATTGCTCGATCAGCCGGGTATTCGAACGGTTCGGATCGCCCAGCACGTGCACTTCGTTCGCGGTCCAGTTGACACCGGCGTCCGGCTTGACCATTACCGCCCCCTGCCGGGTAAAGTAAAACGTCTTGCTGCGCCGGGTCACCGTGCCGCCGGGCTGCAAGCTTTCGACGGTCACGGTGCGCGAAGTCATCTTGACCGGCTCGCCATCCGACAGGTACGTCGTACCGCTGCTGTCGCGCGGATCGAGCGCCAGCCTGAAGGTGGTGAAGTGAACGGCGGTCGTTACCGTATGGGTCCACGCGAGGTCGCGGTTGAAGCCGATGACGACCGCCGGGATGCCACCCAGTATCACGCCCATCGCATCGTAGCGGCCAGCTACGGTCAGATGCGCCTGGTAGAAGCGGTCGGTGCCGGTCCAGGGATAGTGCGGATTGCCCAGTAACATGCCACGTCCGTTGGACGTTACATCGTTGCCGAGGGCGAGCGCGTTGCTGCCCAGTTGCTGGCGTGTTATGCGGCCCAGTCGTTCCTGGACGAAACCGAGGTCCGTGACGCGTGTGGCCGCTTGCTTGAGCGCCACAGCCTGAAAGCCCGGGTCGCGGGCGCCGTCGACGATTTCCTTTGCGAACACTTCGCCGGACGCGTGCAATGCCTTCTCGGCCAGCACCAGATAGACATCGTCGACCGTGATCGGCCTCACCCAGTCTGCCTTGGCACACGCTGCCGGCAACTTGCCTGCATAGTCCCGCAAATAACGGTTATAGCCTGCAGCGTAGCCTGCCAACAAATCACGCGCGGCTTCGCTACCGTTCGCGTAGCCGGCGCGCAATTGCTCGATATCCAGATAGCCCTTGAAGAAGAAGTCGCTGTCTTCATTGTTCAGGCGAAGATAGTCGCTGGCCACGCCGTACTCGCCACGGGCGGGCGCAGTGGCCGCTACCGCAGGACCGAAGTAACGCGAGCGCTCGCCGCGCACGGTCAGCAGGCCGTCGGCAAACATGCAGACATTGTCCTGTGCGTAGGCATAAGCCAGTCCGTATCCGAGCCCACGGAAATCTTCGGCGCGCACATGCGGCACGCCATGCGTGGTGCGCTCAATGGTCGCGGAAAATTGCGGTATCTTTGTTGCCGACGGCGCTTGAGCGTCATCGCGGCCGCAGCCCGCCAGCGCGATGCACAGCATCGCTACACCTGTTTTCACATACTGTTTGCCCATGCCCACTCCCTTTGCGGTTTCGAAACAAGTTGAATGAAAGGCAATCGTACGAATCGGGCAAGATGATGCAGTTGATCACTCACAAGAAGCGCTAAGTGATCCTCCGCCTGTGTGAAACGTCGAACAGATTTGCTTGCGCCGCGTGCGGATAATGGATGGTAGTCAATGCCGTTTATCATGCAACTGACAAGCGCATTCGCAAGCTGCCGATTGCAGTGGACAAACTGGTGTGAGGTCATTCTGGATAGCAAGGCCGTAAAAGCGTATCTTCCCTGGCTGGTGGCCGTGGCGCTATTCATGGAACAGCTCGACGCCACCATCGTCAATACGGCAGTTCCAAGCATCGCAGCCAGCTTGCAGGTCACGCCGCTGAGTCTCAAATCCATTGTCAGCAGTTACATCTTGAGCCTGGCGGTCGGCATTCCGGTCAGTGGCTGGATGGCGGACCGCTTCGGGACGCGGCGCGTGTTTGCCGTCGCGATCGCCATCTTTACAGTGGCCTCGGTGCTGTGCGGCGTGTCCGCCAATGCGCCCATGATGACCGCGGCCCGCTTGATGCAAGGCATAGGCGGCGCCATGATGATGCCGGTCGGCCGGCTAGCCATCATCCGCACTTTTCCGAAATCCGAATTGCTCGCGGCGATGAACTTCGTCATCATCCCGGCCTTGATCGGCCCGCTGTTGGGGCCGACCGTTGGCGGCCTCATCGTTCATTGGGTCTCGTGGCGCGTTATCTTTTTCGTCAATGTGCCGGTTGGGCTGTTGGCTTTGCTGCTGGTCTACCGCTATATGCCGGATTACCGCGCGGAAAAGAGCCGGCCGCTCGATGTCACCGGCCTGCTGCTGTTTAGCTCCGGTACCGCAATTTTGTCGTGGCTGCTCGAAGTGTTCGGCGAACACAGCTTGCATCCGGCGATCGGGATCGGCTTGCTGGTGCTGTCGATCGGCCTGCTGCTGGCCTATGTCGTTCACGCAAAACGTATCGAGTTTCCCTTGCTGCGCCTCGCGCTATTCAAGGTGCGCACCTTCCGCATTTCAGTGCTGGGGGGCTTTCTCACCCGCCTGGGCATTGGCGGCCTGCCGTTTCTGCTGCCGTTGCTGTATCAAGTGGGCATGGGATTGCCGGCATGGCAGTCGGGCATGCTGATGATGCCGGCCGCATTGGCTGCGATGGGCATGAAAATGGCGTCGCAACGCTTGCTTCAACGCTTCGGTTATCGCCGGATTCTGGTGGTGAATACAGTGTTTATCGGCATGACCATCGGCCTGTTCGGCACGGTGGGGCCTGGCACGCCGCTGGCGTTCATCGTGCTGCTGGGGCTGATGCAAGGCTTCTTCAATTCGCTGCAGTTTTCCAGCATGAATTCGCTGGCCTACGCGGACATTGAGGACCGCGACTCGAGCATGGCCAGTACCATGTCGAGCTCATTCCAGCAGCTGTCGATGAGCTTCGGGCTGGCGACCGGGTCGCTGGTCACCGCATGGTATCTGGGCGACGTGCCGCAGACCGACCGGCTGCAGGTGACCAGCGCCTTGCATCATGGTTTTCTGACCTTGTCCGCGATTACGCTTGTTTCCTCGGTGACGTTCTGGCGCCTGCGCCGTGAAGACGGAGAAAGCATCAGCAGGGGAAGCGTCCGCGGCCAAGCGGCACCGGCGGGCGGCGCTCCGATTACTTGAGGTAGGTACCAAGCTTCACATGCACCTGAGGCCTGTCGATGAAATTCAGGGCCACTGTGCACGGTCGCCCCGCGCGTTCGCGCGGGCGACGGCGCTTTTCAGCGGGAGGTACAGACGAAAAAAACCCCGCAAGGCCAAAGCCGAGCGGGGTTTTCTCTTTATAACTAGCCTG
>CBFGOU010000469.1:0-4400 GCA_965650445.1 uncultured Oxalobacteraceae bacterium
TATGCCGAGTTTGCCGAACGTCGATCTGCACTGCCATTCCAACGTCTCCGATGGGGTCCTGGCCCCGGCCGCCGTGGCCAAGTACGCGCACCAGGCGGGAGTGGCGGTATGGGCCCTGACCGACCACGACGAGGTCGGCGGGGTGGGGCGCGCGCGCGCAGCGGCGCAGGCGCTGGGCATGCGCTTCGTGTCCGGGGTCGAGATTTCGATTACCTGGGCCAATGAAACCGTGCACATCGTCGGCCTGCAAATCGACGAAACCAATCCGGTGCTGCTGCAGGGCCTGGCATCGACCCGCAGCGGGCGCGACGCGCGCGGACGCGAGATGGCGGCCCAACTGGCGCGCGCCGGCATTCCCGGCGCCTACGAAGGGGCGCTCAAATACGTCGACAATCCCGACCTGATGTCGCGCACCCATTTCGCCCGCTACCTGATCGAAATCGGCGCCTGCGCCAACATTCCCGAAGTGTTTCGCAAGTACCTGACCGAAGGCAAGCCGGGCTATGTGCCGCACCGCTGGGCCAGCCTGACCGACGCGGTCGGCTGGATCCGCGCCGCCGGCGGCATCGCCGTGGTGGCCCATCCGGGCCGCTACCGGTTCAGCGAGCTGGAGGAGGGCGCCCTGTTCGACGAGTTCAAGCAACTGGGCGGCACCGCCATCGAAGTGGTCACCGGCAGTCACAGCCCCGACCAGTATGCCGAGTATGCCGAAAAAGCCCGGCGCGGCGGCTTTCTGGCCTCGCGCGGCACCGACTTCCACGCCCCCGGCGAAGCGCGCCTGGACTTCGCCGTCCTGCCGCCCTTGCCGGCGGGACTCAAACCGGTCTGGCACGACTGGTTCTAAGAGGCTGTTTCAAAATGGGCATGGCGTCGTTGCAGCGCCTTGCCGTGCAGGCGCACTGTCTTCGTCGCTGCGCCTAGCCCTGCCCATTTTGAAACAGCCTCTAAGGCGGCGCCAGGCGGCATGACCGGTTCGCCTTAAGCCAAGCTTAGCGCGAGCTTGTTTTTTATCGCCGCCAACCTTATCTTAGCAGCCTGTCAAACATTTCCGTCGCCGGAGTCCTGTCATGAAGCGAATCGTGCTGTTCATTCTCACCAACCTGGCTGTGATGCTGGTGCTGTCGATCGTCTTGAACGTCCTCGGTATCGGGCGCGGCGTGGGGCCGGGGGGCATCAATGTCGGCTCCTTGCTGGTGTTCTCGGCCGTGGTCGGCTTCACCGGCTCGATTTTTTCCCTGCTGATCAGCAAACCCATGGCCAAGTGGTCGACCGGCGCGCGCGTGATCGAGCAGCCCTCCAACTCGACCGAGCTGTGGCTTGTCAATACGGTGCGCCAGCTGGCCGAGCGCGCCGGCATCGGCATGCCCGAAGTGGCGGTCTACGACGGCGAGCCGAACGCGTTTGCCACCGGCGCCTTCAAGAATTCCGCGCTGGTGGCGGTGTCGACCGGCCTGCTGCAGGGCATGAACCGTGACGAAGTCGAAGCCGTGCTGGGCCACGAAGTGGCGCACATCGCCAACGGCGACATGGTCACCCTGACCCTGATCCAGGGCGTGGTCAATACCTTCGTGGTGTTTCTGGCGCGCGTGGTCGGCTACTTCGTCGACAAGGTCGTGCTGCGCGGCGACAACGACCGCGGCCCCGGCATCGGCTACACCGTCACCGTGTTCGTTTGCGAACTGGTGTTCGGCCTGGTCGCCTCGATGATCGTGGCCTGGTTCTCGCGTCAGCGCGAATTCCGCGCCGACGCCGGTTCGGCCAAGCTGCTCGGTTCGCCGGTGCCCATGCAGCATGCGCTGGCCCGCCTGGGCGGCCTGGAGCCGGGCGCGCTGCCGCAGTCGATGGTCGCTTCCGGTATTTCCGGTCACGGCAGCGGCTGGGGCGCCCTGTTCTCGACCCACCCGCCGATGGAAGAACGCATCGCGGCCCTGTCGAACCTGAACCGCTAATGGGTCAATTCTTCCAGATTCATCAGGATAATCCGCAGGCCCGGCTGATCCGCCAGGCCGCGCAGATCATCCATGACGGCGGGGTAGTGGCCCTGCCGACCGACTCGTGCTACGCCCTGGTCTGCCACCTGGACGACAAGGGCGCGGTCGAGCGCATGCGGCGCATCCGCGGCATCGATGAAAAGCACCATCTGACCTTGCTGTGCCGCGACCTGTCCGACATCGCCGAGTACGCGCGCGTGGACAACCGCCAGTTCCGCGCGCTCAAATCGGCCACGCCGGGGCCCTACACCGTGATCCTGGAAGCGACCAAATCGGTGCCGCGCCGGCTGTCGCACCCGTCGCGCAAGACCATCGGCCTGCGCGTGCCGGAAAACCCCATCGCCCAGGCCCTGCTGGCCGAACTCGGCCAGCCCCTGATCGGCACCACCCTGATTCTGGACGAGGAACTGCTCAACGATCCCGACATCATCCGCGAGCGCATCGAGCGCCAGGTCGACCTGATCATCGACGGCGGCGCCTGCTCCATGGAAGCGACCACCGTGATCGACCTGACCGGCGCCGAACCCGTACTGATTCGCCAGGGGCGGGGCGACCCCGCGGCCTTCGGCCTCTAGGAGGCTGTTTCAAAATGGGTTCGCAGCCCCTGGCCCTGCCCATTTTGAAACAGCCTCCAAGGCATCACTCACCCTCCCACCTACCGCTTGGCGCCGAGCAGGTGCCACGCCTCTGATAGAATCTGAGCTATGGATGAAATTTTACGGACGATCGTCGTCTACGCGCTGCCAGTCGTGTTCGCGATCACCTTGCACGAGGCCGCGCATGCGTACGCGGCCAAATACTTCGGCGACTCGACCGCCTATCTTGCGGGACGCATGAGTGTCGACCCGTTCCGCCACATCGACCCCTTCGGTACCATCCTGCTGCCATTGCTGCTGTACTGGTTCAGCAAGGGGACCTTCGTGTTCGGCTACGCCAAGCCGGTGCCTATCGAGTTCGGCAACCTGCGCAATCCCAAGAAGCAAATGGCATGGGTGGCGCTGGCCGGTCCCATGGCCAACTTCGTGATGGGCTTCGGCTGGCTGGTGCTGGGCATTCTGGGACTGGTGGCGGCCGGCCCGGACGGCTTCCTGTACGAGGTGGCCAATGCCGGCATCAAGACCAATCTGCTGATGTTCGCGTTTAACCTTGTGCCGATTCCACCGCTCGACGGC
Organism: uncultured Oxalobacteraceae bacterium; assembly: GCA_965650445.1. Lineage (GTDB taxonomy): Bacteria > Pseudomonadota > Gammaproteobacteria > Burkholderiales > Burkholderiaceae_D > Telluria_A. Next base: position 3,164 of record CBFGOU010000469.1, read on the forward strand.
GGGCGCGTGCTGACCAGCGCTCTGCCCAACCGGCTGGCCTACAAATTTTCGCGTATCGAGCCCTACGGTATGTTCATCGTCATCGCGCTGATTTATACCCGCGTGCTGGACTATTTCGTCTTCCCGTTAATGGTCGCAGCCCACTGGCTGCTTAACCTGCTTGCCTTCCCACTGAAATTTCTTTTGAGCTGAACATGTACCCAGATCGTGTTGTTTCCGGTATGCGCCCCACGGGCACCATGCACCTTGGCCACTACCACGGCGCCCTCAAGAACTGGATCAAGATGCAGTCCGAGCGGCCCTGCCTGTTCTTCGTGGCCGACTGGCATGCGCTGACCACCCACTACGACGATCCGACCATCATCGAACGCAGCACCTGGGACATGGTGATCGACTGGCTGGCCGCCGGCGTCGATCCGTCCCAGTCGACCATTTTCATCCAGTCGCGCGTGCCCGAACACGCCGAGCTGCACCTGCTGCTGTCCATGGCCACGCCGCTGGGCTGGCTCGAACGGGTGCCGACCTACAAGGATCAGATCGAAAACATATCGCACAAGGACCTGATGACTTACGGCTTCCTCGGCTACCCGCTGCTGCAGGCGGCCGACGTGCTGATCTACCGCGCCACCGAAGTGCCGGTCGGCGAAGACCAGGTGCCGCACATCGAAATGATGCGCGAGATCGCGCGCCGCTTTAACCACATGTACGGCAAGGAGCCGGGCTTCGAAGAAAAGGCCATGGAAGCGGTGAAAAAGCTCGGCAGCAAGCGCGCCAAGCTGTACATGGAATTGCGCACCGATTTCCAGCAGAACGGCAAGGACGACGCCTTGCTGCAGGCCCAGGCCATGCTCAACGATGCGCAAAGCCTGTCGATGGGCGACCGCGAACGCCTGTTCGGCTACCTGGAAGGCAGCCGCAAGCTGATCCTGGTCGAGCCGCAAGCCAAGCTGACCGAAGACTCGCGCCTGCCGGGCCTGGACGGGCGCAAGATGAGCAAGAGCTACGGCAATGCCATCACCCTGCGCGAAGACCGCGACTCGGTCACCAGGAAAATCCGCACCATGCCGACCGACCCGGCGCGGGTGCGCCGCACCGATCCCGGCGATCCGCTCAAGTGCCCGGTATGGCAGCTGCATAAGGTGTATTCGGACGCGCCGACCCGCGAATGGGTCATGCAGGGCTGCACCAGCGCCGGCATCGGCTGCATCGAATGCAAGCAGCCGGTGATCGACGGCGT
>CBFGOU010000470.1:0-4394 GCA_965650445.1 uncultured Oxalobacteraceae bacterium
ACCACCTCCGGTGAAGAAGGCCGCGCGCTGTTCGCCCAAATCCGCGCGCGCCACCCCGACCTGCCGGTGATCCTGCTGACCGCCTGGACCCATCTGGACGCCGCCGTCGACCTGGTCAAGTCGGGCGCGGCCGACTATCTGTCCAAGCCATGGAACGATGCGCGCCTGGTGGCCAGCGTGCGCAACCTGGTCGAACTGGGCCAGGCCAACCGCGCGCTGGCGCGCCAGGCCCAGCGCGAACGGCGCCAGCGGCGCGAACTTGAACAGGGCTTCGACCTGCGCGGCCTGGTGTGGAACGACCCGGCCACCGAACGCGTACTGCACCTGGCCTGCCAGGTCGCGCGCGCCGACGTGCCGGTACTGATCACCGGCCCGAACGGCGCCGGCAAGGAGCGCATCGCCGAAATCATCCAGGCCAATTCGCTGGTGGCCGACGGTCCCTTCGTCGTGCTCAACTGCGGCGCCCTGCCGGCGGAACTGATCGAGGCCGAACTGTTCGGCGCCGACGCCGGCGCCTACACCGGGGCCTCCAAAGCGCGCGAAGGCAAGTTCGAAGCGGCCGACGGCGGCACCCTGTTCCTCGACGAAATCGGCAACCTGCCGCTGGCCGGGCAGATGAAACTGCTGCGCGTACTCGAAACCGGGCGGTTCGAGCGGCTCGGCTCGAACCGCGAACGCCAAGTCAAGGTGCGCGTGATCAGCGCCACCAACGCCGATCTGGCCGCCATGATCCGCAACGGCAGCTTTCGCGAAGACCTGTTCTATCGCCTCAATGTGATCGAACTGCGCCTGCCGCCGCTGGCCGAACGCCCGGGCGACATCCTGCCGCTGGCGCACAGCTTCCTGGCCGCCGGCAAAACGCTCGACGGCAGCGCCGAAGCGGCATTGATGGCGCACGCCTGGCCGGGCAACGTGCGCGAACTGAAGAACGTCATGGCGCGCGCCGGCCTGCTGGCCCGCGGCGACACGATCGGCGCCGCCGATCTAGGTCTGCCGGCGCAGTCCGCAGCGCCGATCAGCGAGGCCGAACCGGACCGCGACGACATCGCCCACGCGCTGGCGCGCGCCAACGGCGTGGTGGCGCAGGCGGCCGCCGAACTCGGGTTGTCGCGCCAGGCCCTGTACCGCCGCATGGAACGCCTCGGCATCGCCCGGCCATGAAGCCGCTCGCGCTGCTGGCGTGTGCCCTTGTCGTTGTGGCGGCCGCCATCGCGCTGCTGCTGCCGGTTCCACCCCTGTTTGCCTTCGCGCTGACCGTCGCGGTCATGGTGCCGGTGACGTGGATGGCGATCCGGGCCTACCTGCGCCCGGTACTGTTGCTGTTTCATGCCGTCGAAGGCACCGTCGCCAGCTACCGCGACGGAGATTATTCGTTCGGGCTGCACTGGAAGCGACGCGACGAACTGGCCAGCCTGGTCGACGCCCACAACGCGCTGGGCAATGTGCTGCGCGACCAGCGCCTCGGACTGGCGCAGCGCGAACTGCTGCTCGACACCATGGTGCAAAACACGCCTGTGGCCATGCTGCTGGTGGCCGGCGGCGATGCCATCGTCTACGCCAACATCGCCGCGCGCCAGCTGCTCAATCACGGCCGCAGCCTCGAAGGCCACCACCTGCCGGACCTCCTCGAACATGCGGCCCCCGCCCTGACCGAGGCGCTCGCGCGCGGCGGCGACGGCCTGTTCTCGACCGGCGAAGGCGAAGAGGAAGAGGTCTACCACCTGGCGCGGCGCAGCTTTACGCTCAACGGCCGCAAGCACGAACTGCTGCTGCTGCGCCAGCTGACCTCCGAACTGCGCCGCCAGGAAGTGCAGACCTGGAAAAAGGTGATCCGCGTGATCAGCCACGAATTGAACAACTCGCTGGCGCCGCTGTCGTCGCTGGCCAACTCCGGCGCCGAACTGGTACGGCGCGGCCAGACCGAACGCCTGCCGCAGATCCTCGACACCATCAGCGAACGCACCCGTCATCTGGAAAGCTTCATCCAGGGCTACGCGCGCTTTGCCAAGCTGCCCACACCCCGCGTGGAAGCCGTTGCATGGGACGAGTTTGTCGCGCGGCTGGCGGCGCAGGAGCGCTTCACCGTCGCTGAATCGCTGCCCGTGCGGCAGGCGCGCTTCGATTCGGCCCAGCTGGAACAGGCGCTGGTGAACCTGCTCAGGAACGCCCACGAATCTGGCTCGCGCGGCGAGGATGTGCAGCTGCGGGTCAAGGCTGGCGCCACCAGCCTGCGCATCGAAGTGCGCGACCGCGGCCCCGGCATGAGCGGCGCGGTGCTGACCAACGCGCTGGTGCCGTTCTACTCGACCAAGCGGCACGGCACCGGCCTGGGCCTGGCGCTGGCGCGCGAAATCGCCGAGGCCCACGGCGGGCGCATCGTGCTTGCCAACCGCGACGGCGGAGGACTCAGCGTCGCGCTGATCCTGCCTGCCGGTGTATGATGCAGCCCTCATGTCCAAAGCATCTCCCCCGTCCCGTTTCGACGCGCCCGGCCATCCCCCGGCCACCATCACCGAATTCCAGGGCGTGCGCTCGCTCCACCTGGGCACCTCGTGGGTGCAGGGCGCCATGCGCCTGTCGCGGCCCGATCACATCGAGCTCGAATACGTCCAGATGATGATGATGTGGATGCTGTTCCTGGACCGGCCGCGCCATATCGCGCAGCTGGGCCTGGGCAGCGCCGCGCTGACCAAGTTCTGCTACCAGCGCCTTCCCGGCGCGCGCGTGTCCGTCGCTGAACTCAATCCGAACGTGATCGACATCTGCCACGCCCTGTTCGCCCTGCCGCCCAACGACGAACGCCTGAACGTGCGCGAAATGAACGCGCTCGATTTCGTCCACGACCCGGCCAACCGCAACAGCATCGACGTGCTGCAGGTGGACCTGTACGACGAAGAGGCGCGCGGTCCGGTGCTCGATTCGCCCGAGTTCTACCAGGCCTGCGCCGACTGCCTGACCGAGGGCGGCATCATGACCACCAATGTGTTCGGCGATTTCTCCAACTACGACAAGAACCTGCTCAACATGGAGCTGGCCTTCGATGCGGTGGTGTGGCTGCCCGAGGTGCACGACGCGAACATCGTGGTCCTGGCCTTCAAGAACGCGCCGCAGATCGATTTCAGCGTGCTGTACGAGCGCGCCGGGACCATCAAGAAGACCATGAACCTGAACGCCAAGGCCTGGGTCAATGGCCTGAAAGAGTGGATGCGCGACCACAGCGCTTAGCAACATCAGCAATATTGATGTTTTGATACATAAATACAACACGCCGCCTTACTGAACATAAACTGTCCTGTAGCATCGTTTTCGCGCCACCCTGCGCAGCCTTGGCCCCGACCAGCTGCTGGTACTGGTCAACGGCAAGCGCCGCCACCAGCAGGCGCTGGTGAACGTGCAGCAAACCGCCTTGGCCAAGCTGTCGCCGATGCGCTGGGTCACGCGCGGCGGATCGGCGCGCAGCGTGTCCGGCCCGGCGCGGTTGGTTTCGCCGCGGCGCCGGCCTTCGAGCGACAGGTTCAGGTAGCCGCCGTCGCCGAACGAGAAGCCACGGTTGGCGCTGGCCGAGACCAGGTCGCCGTCGCCTTCGGAGGTGGCGCCGATGGTCGAGGACAGCTGTGTTTCGCTGGTCTGCGACTTGAGCACGATGTTGATCACGCCGGCGATCGCATCCGATCCGTATTGGGCCGCGGAGCCGTCGCGCAGCACTTCGATGTGGTGGATGGCCGACAGCGGAATGGCATTGATGTCGGTGCCGGCCGAGCCGCGTCCGATGGAGCGCCTGGAGACGCCGCCGAAGGCGTACGGTTCACTGTCCTGGCCGAGCGGCAGGGCTGCGTTCCACCACAGGTAGGCGTCCCGACACCAGCACCAAGGGCCTGGACATCGTGGCCGAGCACACCACGCGCATGGCCGGCTCCACGCTGTTGCTGTCCGGTCAGCTGGGATTCAACAAGACCCGCGTGAAGCAGCGCCATTCGCAGTCGCCGGTGCTGTCCGGCGCCCAGCTGTTCGACGATGCCCAGGCGACCCTGATCGAACACGGCCAGCCGCGCCAGCACCACGTGGTCGCGGCGGACTACACGGCCGGGCCATGGAACCTCAATACGCGCGCCAATTATTACGGCGCCGTGCAGGGCCAGGGCTTTACCGCGCCGTTTATCCAGACCTGGGAAGCCAAGTGGCTGGTCGACCTGTCGCTGCGCTACGCGTTCACCAAACGCCTGTCGGCCAGCCTGGGCGCCAACAATCTGTTCGACACCTACCCGACGGAATGGGACAAGGAACGCGCGGCGCCGTTCCCGCAGCTGGGCTTTACGCGCTGCTGGGAAACCTGCCCGATCGGCGTCAACGGCCGCTCGATGTACGCGCGCGTGGACTGGGCCTTCTAACGCTGC
>CBFGOU010000471.1:0-4391 GCA_965650445.1 uncultured Oxalobacteraceae bacterium
CCAGCGCTTGAGGCTCAGCTTTATTAGGTTGCTGCATAGCATGCTCCGAATTCTGGTGATCGAGAAATCCATTATTGGACAAAAATCAAAGCAAGTCAAGAAATGAAACGATTGCATTTCATTTTAATTTGGCTTACAGTGACGCCATGAACAAACCATTAGCACCACCGCTGCCCGTGTGCGCGCCGCCCAAAAAAGCGGCCGGGCGCCCCAAGGCCAGCGACATTGAAGCGCGCAACCAGAACCTGATCGCCTGCGCGGGACATCTGTTTCTGCGCCATGGCTACAGCAATGTCAGCCTTGAAACGATCGCCCGCGAAGCGCACGTTGCGGTGCGCACCATCTACGTCAAGTTCGGCGGCAAGGCCGGCTTGCTCAAGGCCGCGATCGAGGCGAACCGGGAACGCTTTTACAACGTCCACGATTTAATGAACGACGAGCGTCCGCTGCGTCAGAGCGTCACCGAATTCGCCGTGCACTTCTACGACATGGTCACCACCCCGCAGGCCACGGCCCTCAAACGCATGGTGATCGCGGAAGCGGGCAAGGACCGTGAGCTGATCGAGACCTTCATTGCCAGCGCGCCGGACATGACCTGCGACATGCTGCTGCGCTTTTTCAGCAAGCCGTCCAACCTGGCCCAGCTGCGCGACGACCTGCCGCTCAAGCAGTTACCGCACTTCCTGCTCAACTGCGTAATGGGCGATCAGTTCACCCATCTGCTGTTCGAGCAGCAGGATGCGCGTTCGCAGGAATTGCGGCGCGCCCTGCCCGATCGCCTGGAGCTGTTCTTCCGCGCCGTGCTGCGTGAACCTGCAGTGTAGGACCGTCGATGCGCGACCGTATGTGCGTCATCGCACTGAGCCGGATTTAACCCTCTGCCAACATTGGGCTTTCAAGGAGGCGGTATGAGTAAATCGGCACGGTATGAATGGCGCGACCAGCAGGCTACGCTGAACGAACGCATGAAAGGGTTTCTTGAGAACCCCAACCCGGAACATCTGGAAGCGGTGATTACCGAGATGCGGGCGTACGCGGATGCCGCACGCTCGGGCGCGATGGAGATTCCCGCGCGCTGGACCAGTTATAGCTGAAAGCAGGGACAAACAGCACTGACGCTGTGGTGCGCCGTTGCGGCGCAAACGAAAAAAGTGCCTTCCAAAGCGTACCGCCAGTGTATTGGCGGTTCGTTTTGGAAGGCACTTTTTTTTGGTGCGTCGTTGCCCCGAACGAGGGAACGACGCACCGCGGAGCACTTACTTCTTGCGGGCCGGCGGCAGATCGGTGCACACGCCTTCGTACACTTCGGCAGCCATGCCGATCGACTCGCCCAGGGTGGGGTGCGGGTGGATCGTCTTGCCGATATCGACGCCGTCGGCGCCCATTTCGATGGCCAGCGCGATCTCGCCGATCATGTCGCCCGCATGGGTACCGACGATACCGCCACCGACGATGCGATGGGTTTCAGCGTCGAACAGCACCTTGGTGAAGCCCTCATCGCGGCCATTGGCCACGGCGCGGCCGGATGCGGCCCACGGGAAGTGGCCCTTCTCCAGCTTGATGCCCTTGGCCTTGGCTTCGTCTTCGGTGATGCCGACCCATGCCACTTCCGGATCGGTGTAGGCCACCGACGGAATCACCTTCACGTCGAAGAAGGCTTTCTCGCCGTGAGCCGCTTCGGCCGCCACGTGCGCCTCGTGCACCGCCTTGTGCGCCAGCATCGGCTGACCCACCAGGTCGCCGATGGCGAAGATGTGCGGCACGTTGGTGCGCATCTGCGCGTCGACCGGAATGAAGCCGCGCTCGGTGACGATCACGCCAGCCTTGTCGGCTGCGATCTTGCCGCCGTTCGGGCTGCGGCCAACGGCCACCAGCACCAGATCGTACAGCTGCGGCTCGGGCGCCTTGGCACCGGCTTCAGCGGCTTCGAAGGTGACCTTGATCCCTTCGGGCAGCGCTTCCACGCCGACCGTTTTGGTCTTGGTCATGATGTTGTCGAAACGCTTCTCGTTGAACTTCTGCCAGACCTTGACCATGTCGCGGTCCGCGCCCTGCATCAGGCCGTCCATCATTTCGACCACGTCGATGCGCGCACCCAGGGTCGAGTACACGGTCGCCATTTCCAGGCCGATGATGCCGCCGCCGATGACCAGCATGCGTTTCGGGACCTGGCGCAGTTCCAGCGCGCCGGTCGAATCGACGATGCGCTCGTCCTTCGGCACGAACGGCAGGTTCACCACCGACGAACCGGCGGCGATGATCGCCTTGGCGAACTTGACGACCTTCTTGCTGCCGTCGGCGCCGGTCACTTCGATGTGATTCGGGCTGACGAACTGGCCGACACCCTGCACCACATTGACCTTGCGCGCCTTGGCCATGCCGGCCAGGCCGCCGGTCATCTTGCTGATGACCTTATCCTTGTAGGCACGCAGCTCGTCGATATTGATCTCCGGCTTGGCGAAGGTGACGCCGTGCCTGGACATGCCCGCGGTCTCGTCGATCACGGCCGCCACGTGCAGCAAGGCCTTGGACGGAATGCAACCGACGTTCAGGCACACGCCGCCCAGCGAGGCGAAACGCTCGACCAGCACGGTGTTCATGCCCAGGTCGGCGGAGCGGAATGCCGCCGAGTAGCCGCCAGGGCCTGCGCCCAGGACCATCATTTCGCATTCCACGTCGACCTGGCCTGCGTACGACGAGGCGCCGGGAGCCGGTGCTGCGGGCGCCGGGGCCGGCGCTGCCGCTGCCGCTGGTGCCGGTGCGGCCGCCGGTGCCGCCGCCGGAGCGGCTGCGGCGCCGCCCTCTTCCAGCATCAGCAGCAGCGAGCCTTCGGCGACCTTGTCGCCGACCTTGATTTTCAGTTCCTTGACGACGCCGGCGTGGGTCGACGGAATCTCCATGCTGGCCTTGTCGGACTCCACGGTGACCAGCGACTGGTCGACCTTGATGGTGTCGCCCGGCTTGACCATCACTTCAATGACTTCGACTTCCTTGAAGTCGCCGATATTCGGTACTTTTACCTCGATAGTGCTCATTGGTCAGCCTCCGGTTACAGCAGCGACTTGCGCAGGTCGGACAAAACGTCGCCCAGGTAGGCGCTGAAACGCGCACCCGAAGCGCCATCGATCACGCGGTGGTCGTACGACAGCGACATCGGCAGCATCAGGCGCGGCTCGAATGCCTTGCCGTCCCATACCGGCTTCATGGCCGACTTGGACAGACCCAGGATCGCCACTTCAGGCGCATTGATGATCGGGGTGAATGCGGTACCGCCGATGCCGCCCAGCGACGAAATGGTGAAGGTCGCGCCCTGCATGTCGGCAGGTTTGAGCTTGCCTTCGCGCGCCTGCGCCGACAGCTCGGTCATCTCGGTGGCGATTTGCGACAAGGACTTCTGGTCGGCGTTCTTGATGACCGGGACCACCAGACCGTTCGGGGTATCGGCCGCGAAGCCGATGTTGTAGTACTGCTTGAGGATCAGGTTGGCGCCTTCGGCGTCCAGCGACGAATTAAACGCCGGGAATTTCTTCAGTGCGGCGACCGATGCCTTGATCACGAAGGCCAGCATGGTCAGCTTGACGGCCGACTTCTGCTTTGCCAGTGCGGCGTTGGTGTCGACGCGGAACTGCTCCAGCTCGGTCACGTCGGCTTCGTCGAAGTGCGTCACGTGCGGGATCATGACCCAGTTGCGGTGCAGGTTCGGGCCGGAGATCTTCTTGATGCGTGGCAGCGCCAGCAGCTCGGTCGGACCGAACTTGCTGAAGTCGAGCGACGGCCATGGCAGCAGGTCCAGGCCGACGCCGCTACCGCCGGCCTTGGCGGCAGCGGCGCCGTTGCCCGGTGCGCCGCTGGTCAGCACGCCCTTGACGAAGTTCTGTACGTCCTGCTGGGTGATGCGGCCTTTCGGACCACTGCCTGCCACGCGCAGCAGATCGACGCCCAGTTCGCGGGCGAACTTGCGGATCGATGGGGAGGCGTGGGCTTTGCTGTTCGAGACCGCCGGTGCGGCCGGTGCGGCCGGCGCGGCCGGCGCGGGTGCTGCTGCCGCAGCCGGTGCTGGCGCAGGTGCTGGCGCGGCGGCGGGAGCCGGCGCGGGGGCAGCGGCTGGTGCGGGGGCAGCAGCAGCCGGTGCGGCGGCGGAGTCGCCGCTTTCTTCCAGCAGCAGGACCAGCGAACCTTCGGCGACCTTGTCGCCGACCTTGATCTTCAATTCCTTGACGACGCCGGCGTGGCTGGAAGGGATCTCCATGCTCGCCTTGTCGGATTCGACGGTGACCAGCGACTGGTCGACCTTGATGGTGTCGCCCACCTTGACCATCAGTTCAATGACTTCGACTTCCTTGAAGTCGCCGATATCCGGGACTTTGACTTCCACAATGCTCATAGCATTA
>CBFGOU010000472.1:0-4388 GCA_965650445.1 uncultured Oxalobacteraceae bacterium
TGAGCACGCGCAGCTCGGCATCCTTGCGCTCGGTGATGTCGCGCGCCACCGCCACCAGGATCCAGCTGGCGCCCGAGCGCAAGGTGCGGCGCTGGACTTCGACCGACAGCGGGCTGCCGTCCTTGCGGTGCAGCTGCAGTTCGGCGATGGCGCCGCTCTGGTCGCCCGCCAGCAGGCGCTCGTACAGCACCCGCAGGCGCTTGGCCTGTTCGGTATTGGCCTGCTCGGGGCCGGGCACCGGACCTTGCAGGAAGTCGTCGCGCTCGTAGCCGAGCATGCGGCAGGCGGTGGCGTTGACGTCGACGAACGACGAGGCGGCGCGGTCGATCAGGAAGATGGCGTCGGCGGTGGCGTCCATCGCGGTGCGGAAGCGCTGCAGGTCTTCGTCGAGGCGGATGCGGGCGGCCATGTCGGCCGTCAGCTGGGCGTGATGGCGGGTGATCTCGCCGTACAGCAGCAGGTTTTCGTAGGCCACCGCCAGCTGTGCGCTCACGGTCACGGCGACCCGTTCGTCGACTTCGGAAAACTCGTTCGCGCCGAGTTTGTCGACCAGGTACAGCCAGCCGTGCACGCGCTCGCGCGCGGCGATCGGCACGCCCAGGAAGGAGTGCACCGGCGGATGCTCCTGCGGCAGGCCGATGGCGCGCGGGTCGCCGTCGATGCCGCCGATGCGCACCGGATGGCGCTCTTCCAGCAAGGTGTTGAGGATGCCCACGCGCGGGGTGGCCGCGACCACCACGGCGCGCTGGCTTTCGCCGCACGAGACGAAGTGCTTGAGCGGGCCGGCGCCGCCATCGAGCACGCCGATGCAGGCATACTTGGACACGCAGATATTCTGTGCCACGCGGCAGCCGATTTCGAGCAGGGCCCCGGGATCGCGCTCGGCGCCCATCTCGATGCCCAGTTCGATCAGCGCCGTCAGGCGCAGGCTGACCGCCTGCAGGCTCGACAGGGAACTCGACAGGCGTTCGGTCATCTGGGTCAGGTCGCCGCCGGGCTGGGCGCCGAGGTCGTGATGGGCGTAGCGCGTCAGGCCCTGGCTGCTGGACTCGACTTCGTCCAGGTATTCGGCCACCTTGTTGTCGATCAGGCGCATGGGGGCGGCGCTGGCCTCCTCCTCGGCGGCGCGCGAAAACGCCGGCATGGCCACCGGCTCGGCCAGGCCCAGCGCTTCGTGCACGGTGCGCAGGATCACATCGGGATCGGAGGGTTTGGGCAGGACCCAGCGCACGCCGCACGACTGCGCCAGCTGGTTGGCTTCGCGCTCGCGGTAGGTGGCGGTGTAGAAGATCACCGGCAGCTCGGCGGTGGCCGGCTGGCTGTGCAGGCGGGTGACGAACTCGTAGCCATCCATGTTGGGCATCAGGATGTCGGAAATGACCAGGTCGGGATGCTCGGTCTCGACCTTTTTCAAGCCTTCGACGCCGTTGGCCGCTTCGATCAGCCGGTGGCCGCCGTAGCCCAGCAAGGTCATCAGGAATTCGCGGTTGAGCACATGGTCGTCGACGATCAGGATGGTGGCCTGTTCCGGCTTGGACGCGGCCGCCGCGGCGTCGCTGTCCTGGCGCGGCAGGAAGGCTTCCAGTTCGGCCACGAAGGTGTCCGGCTCGATGGGTTTGCCGATGTAGCCGTCGAAGCCGGCCTCGAGCAGGCGCTCGCGGTCGCCCACCATGGCCAGCGCCGTCACCGCCAGCACCGGTATGCGGGCCAGCGCGGGGTCGCCCTTGAGCGCCTGCACCACGCCGTAGCCGTCCAGCCGCGGCAGATGGACGTCGCAGACGATCAGGTCGGGCCTGGCCTCGCGGGCGGTCTCGACGCCTTGCAGGCCGTCGCTCGCCGACAGGGGGGTGTAGCCGAAGGCGGTGAGCAGGTACACCATCAACTCCATGTTGGTGGCGTTGTCTTCAATGATGAGGATGCGTGCCGACACGTTTATGCGCTCCCGTGAAAACCTCTTCCCGCGCTGGTGTTCCGGCGTCGCTATTTCGCAACATGGGCCGAACATCTCAACTCAGGATTTATCTCCGTTCGACGATTTGCTGTATTGACGCAACCAATCGCCTTGTTATGCCTTGCGATTACATGTTCGTAGCATACACACTCGCGCCCGTTTGTTTCGCGCAAACGTTAAATTGCCGTTACATCTTGTTTCAATTCCCTTGGATCTGACTGTATCACGCCCGCACGGGGTGTTGCTAAACATTATTTATTGTGTGGTGGGTTTGGTGATTTCTCCCAGCAGGCGGGCCAGCACGCGCAGATTGCTGCCAAGCGCGACATGGCCTACTCCGCCGATCCCGATGTTGTGCGCGCCGGGCAGCCAGCTTGAACTCTGCGGCGACACAATGTTGTCATGATGGGTGTAGATGGACGTGATCAGCGCGCGCGTGTGCGGCGATTCGCTTGCCGCCAGCGCTTCCAGCCAGGCGTTGTCCTGCGCGCCGGCGTGGTCCCAGCGGCGCATCTGCAGCGCATTGGCGCCGGGAGCGCGGTCGGCCAGCGCGGTGCCGTGATGCGGCGTGCCCAGGGTGAGCACCTGGGCGATGCGGGCGCAGCCGTGCGAACGCAGGTAGGCGCGCGCGACCAGGCCGCCCATGCTGTGGCCCACCACGATCACCTTGGCCGCGCCGCTCTGGGCGCACAGCGCGTCGATGGCGCGCGCCACCTGCGGCACGAATTCGTCGATCCCGGCCAGGAGCGGCTCCATGTCGATGCTGGCGTGGCTGATGCGGGCCGCATCGAGCATGGGCGTGAAGCAGGACCAGTAGCCGCTGTTGCAGCCATAGCCGTGCAGCAGCAATACCGGCGCGACCGGGCTGTCGGGATAGATGCGCGTGCGCGGCAAGGCGCGCGGCATGATCCACGAGGAATTGAGCAGGGTGGCGCGGAATTCTTCGAGGAACAGGCGCACCCTGCCCCATGCGCCCAGGCGAAACTGGGGCGGCGTGGCGCTGGCAAAGCGCGCGCTGGCGACGAAGTTGCCGGCCGTGATGCACAGGCGCGCCAGCAGGACCACCGCCAGGCCGATGGCCAGCGCCGGCGCGGCGCCAATCTTGCCGAGCAGGATAGCCGCCGCCGCCACGGCCAGCGCCGCGCCAGCCTGGACCAGCAGCAGGGTGCGCAGCATCCGCCGTGAACTGGTCAGCGCGGCCGCGGCTGGCCGCGCTCCTTGCCTCAATGTGATTTTCATGCGGCCAGTGTACGCCCGGCACGCTTGGGCCGCTAGCGCTCGCGTGCCTTGAGGATCTGGCGCGCGATCCCGCGCAGGATGTTGACCTCTTCGGTTTCGAGCTGGGTGCGGGCGAACAGGCGGCGCAGGCGCGGCATCAGCTTTCTGGGATTGCCGGCGTCGAGAAAATCAATCGCCACCAGTGCCTGTTCGAGGTGGCCGTACATGCCTTCGATCTGCTCCAGGCTGGCCGCGTCGCCGTGAAAGCCGACCGCGCCCGCCCGGGCCGGGGTGGCATCGGCCATGCGGCATTCGTAGGCCAGCACCTGGGCAGCCTGGGCCAGGTTGAGCGAGGAATAGTCGGGATTGGCCGGAATGTTGATCAGCACATTGCTGGTTTCGACGATGTGGTTGGGCAGGCCAAAGCGCTCGTTGCCGAAAATGAGGGCGGCGTTCAGGGCTGGCGTGGCGGCAACGTGGCCGGCGAATTCGCGCGGGGTCCAGACGGGCGGGGAAAATTCGCGCAGGCGGGCCGACACGGCGGCGGCGAAGTTGCACCCGGCCAGGGCGTCGGCCATGCTGCCGACGATGCGCGCGCCGCCCAGTACATCGAGGGCGCCGGAGGCGAAGGCCACCGCTTCCGGGTCGCTCAGGGCGTCGGGAAAGCGCGGATTGACCAGCACCAGGTCGGAAAATCCCATGGTTTTCATGGCGCGCGCGGCGGCGCCGATATTGCCTGCGCGGCTGGTTTCGACCAGCACGAAACGCAGGCGATCAAAAACTAAAGTGTTGGTCTCGGGCGAGTTCATTTAAAATAGCGCTATCGCGCGGTCCGGATCGGTGATGTCACGCTTGTAAAGAGCGCAATTCTAACCACTTCGGCGCCGCCCCGCTCTTTGTCATTCTTATTCATTCTCGTTCGCTGTGCGTTCGCGCGCCCCCTGTGGCGCCGTGCCGGTCGCGTTCACTTATCGGAAAGCTCCTCATGCACCCAATGCTTAACACGGCCATCAAGGCCGCCCGCCGCGCCGCCACCGTCATCCAGCGCGCCTCCTTCGACATCGACCGGATCACTATTACCGAAAAGCAACCCAACGATTTCGTGACCGACATCGACCAGGCAGCCGAGCAGGCGATCGTCGAAACCTTGCTGAAAGCCTATCCGGACCATGCCATCCTGGCCGAGGAATCGGGCGCGTCCAAGAACCTGAATGACGAG
>CBFGOU010000473.1:0-4373 GCA_965650445.1 uncultured Oxalobacteraceae bacterium
TTGCCGTGCTCGCCGGCGCGGGCCGCTTCGATGGCCGCGTTCAGCGACAGCAGATTGGTCTGGTAGGCGATGTCGTCGATGATGCCGATCTTCTGGGCGATCTGGTTCATCGCGCCAGCGGTGGCCTTGACCGCTTCGCCGCCTTCGACCGCCCCTTCGGCCGAGCGCGAGGCCATGCCGTCGGTAACGCGGGCGTTCTCGGTGTTCTGGCTGATCGAGGCGGTCATTTCCTCGATCGACGCACTGGTCTGCTCCACGCCCGCTGCCTGCTCGCTGGCCGACTGCGACAGCGACTGCGCCGTGGCCGACACTTCCTCGGACGCGCTGGCCACCGCTTCGGCGGCGCTGTTGGCTTCGCCGACGATGCGCACCAGGGCGTCGTTCATGTTCTTCATGGCCGACAGCAGCTTGCCGGTTTCGTCGGTGCTGGTGACCTCGATCTGGCTGGTCAGGTCGCCGCCGGCGACCGCTTCGGCCAGGGTGACGGCCTGATTGATCGGACGCGTGATCGAGCGGGTGATCAGGAAGGCGAACAGCAGGCCGACACCGAAAGCGCCGGCACCGAGCCCGCTCAACTGGGTACGCGCCTCCTCATACGCCTTGCGCGCCTCCGTCATGGCCTGGTCGCTGAACTTCTGCTCGAGCTCAATGAGCCCGCCCATCTCGCCCATCCACTTGTTCTGAACCGGCCGCACCTCCTGCATCAGGACCTGCAACGCTTCCTTGTTCTTGTTGCTCATGGCGAGCTGGGAGGCCTTGTTCATCAACGGCAGGATGTGGTTCTCGACCTCCTTGATCCTTACCATATAGGCCTTTTCCTCGGCCGTGGTATCGCTGATATCGGCGAACATCTTGTTCAGCTTTGCTTCGACCTCCGCATATTTGTCCTGCTGACGTTTGATGCGGTCGGCTTCCGGCTCCATTTCCGCCATCTCGGTCAACAGCACCAGGTTCCGCAGCGCCACCAGGCGGTCGTATACGGTCACGCGCATCGCCGTGGCCAGGGAGATCTCGACGTCGTTGACCGTGACGATGTTTTCCAGGTTTTTCTGCACCGCCGCCAGGCGATTGGTGGCCAGGAAAATACTACCGATAAGCAGGGCCAGCACCAGTCCAAACCCGGCGGCCAGGCGCACTCCAATCTTCAGATTCCCGAATTTCATGTCTCTCTCCTCGTTGTGTACTGCGATTATTTATAGTTGGACGTACTTAGTGCATGGCCGCTTCGCCCGCTTCGGCGACCGTGGGTGGACTGGCGCGGATCAGCGCCGGCACGTCCAGGATCAGCGCCACCTCGCCGCTGCCGAGGATGCTCGAACCGCTGACGCATTCCAGGCGCTGGAACAGTTTGCCGAGCGGCTTGATGACGGTCTGCGATTCGCCCAGCAGCGAATCGACCACCAGCCCGGCGCGCTGGCCGGCATACTTGACCACCACCACGCTCTGGCGCGGGCCGGCGTTGCCCTCGACGGCGAACAGCTGGCGCAGCCGGATCAGCGGCAGCACCTGGCCGCGCAGATCGGCCACGTCGTGCCCTGGCAACGCGCGCAGCTCGACGCATTCCTCCACCATGTCGAGCGGGATCACGAACACCGAGCGGCCCACGCCGACCTGGAAGCCGTTGATGATGGCCAGCGTCAGCGGCAGGCGCACCGTGACCGTGGTGCCCACGCCCTCGGTACTGGCGATGCTCACGCTGCCGCGCAAGGCGGTGATGTTGCGCTTGACGACATCCATGCCGACCCCGCGGCCGGACAGGTTGGTGACCTGCTCGGCGGTGGAAAAGCCCGGCTCGAACACCAGCGCGAACACTTCTTCGTCGCTCAGCGCCTTGCCCGCTTCGACCAGGCCGCGCTCGACGGCCTTGGCCAGGATGCGTTCGCGATTCAGGCCGCCGCCGTCGTCGCTCACTTCGATGACGATGGTGCCCGAGTCGTGATAGGCATCCAGGCCAATGGTGCCGACCGCGTTCTTGCCGCGCTGCTCGCGCACGGCGGCTGGCTCGATGCCGTGGTCCATGGCGTTGCGCACCAGATGGGTGAGCGGGTCGCCGATCTTTTCGACCACGGTCTTATCGAGCTCGGTATCCTCGCCGCTGACCTGCAGCACGATCTCCTTGCCCAGCTCACGCGCCACATCGTGCACCACGCGCTGGAAGCGGTTGAAGGTGGCGCCGATCTTCACCATGCGCAGCTGCAGCGCGCTGTTGCGCACTTCCTCCACCAGCGCCGACAAGGTGGCGCTGCATTCCTGGAACTGCAGGTTTTGCGCGCGCCGGGCGATCAGGTTGGCGCTGGCGGTGGTGATGATCAGTTCCCCGACCAGGTTGATCAAATGATCGAGCTTGTCGGCGTCGACCCGGATGCTGCTGCCGTCCAGGCCTTTCGCTTCGCGCGCCTTGCCCTGCCTGGCCAGCGCCGCTTCCACCACCGGCACGGCGGCCGCGCCCTGGGCGATCAGGATCTGGCCGATCGGCTGGTTTGGCGCGCCGGCCTGCTGGCGCAGCGCCGCCGTCAGCTCGCCCTGGGTAACGCCGCCGGCGCGCACCAGCGCTTCGCCCAGCTTTTCGCCGGCGCCCGGCGCGTCCTCGATGCGGCGGATGGTGTCGCGCACTTCCTGGAATGGCGGTGTAATGGCGATTTCGCAATCGTCGCGCACGAACTCGAACACCGCTTCGATCTCGGCCTTGCTGGCCTGGCTGCGCAGGTCGATCTCGAAGCCGAGATAGCACAGTTCGGCGTCCATCTCGGCCAGCGGCGGCATCGCCGCGCTGTGCGTGACGACACGTTCGAGGTTGCCGATGGTGCCCAGGTAGCGCAGGAAGGACATCGGGTCCATGCCGTTCTGCAGCACCAGCGCGCCGAACTGCAGGACAATGTGCCAGGTATCGGCCGGCACGCGTACCACCGGCGCCGGTTCCAGATAGCGCTGCAGGCGCTGCACCAGCGGTACGCCCGCCTGTTCCAGTACGGGATCGGGCGCGATGCCTTCGTCGCGCACGGTGGCCAGCAGCCGTCCCAGATGGTCGCGGCATTCCAGCAGCAGGGCTATCAGCTCGCTGTCGAGCAGGCCGGCATCCTTGCGCACTTCATCGAGCACGCTTTCGGCCACGTGGGTAAAGGCCACCATATGATCGATGCCGAACAGCCCGGCCGAACCCTTGATGGTGTGGGCGGCGCGGAAGATCGCGTTGACCGCTTCCGCATCGGGCGGCCCGGCATCGATCGACAGCAGCGCCGCTTCCATCGCTTCGAGCAGTTCGCCGCTTTCGGCGATAAAGGTAATCAGGGCGTCGTCAAGCGTCATGGCATGCTCCAGTGTCCAGGCCGAACAGCTGGAAGGCTTCCAGCACGGCGTCGCTATGGCCCTGCAGGTCCAGCCGCAAGCCGCGCGCCTCGGCGGCCCGCCCGGCTGCGATCAGCAGCTGGATGCCGGCGCTGTCGATCTCGCAGACATCGGCCAGGTCCAGGGCCAGGCTGGCGCCTGGCGCCAGTCCGGCCAGCGCATCGGCCAGTTGCTGGCGCAGCGTGGCGGCGCCGTAGATCGTCAACTCCGGTTCCATCCGCATGGTGTTCGTCTCCATGACGGCGCTCACGGCAGGATCAGCTTTTGCACGGCGTTGAGCAGCACTTCCGGCTTGAACGGCTTGACCACCCAGGCCTTGGCGCCGGCGGCCTGCCCTTCGCGCTTCTTCTCGTCGGCCGATTCGGTGGTCAGCATGATCACCGGGGTGAAACGGTAGCTGGCCAGGGTCTTGACCTGCTTGACGAAGCTGATGCCGTCCATATTGGGCATGTTGACGTCGCTGACGATCAGGTGGATCTTGCGGCCGTCGAGTTTGGACAGCCCGTCCTTGCCGTCGCAGCCTTCGACGACCTCGTAGCCGGCGCCACGCAGGGTGATGCCGACCACCTGGCGCACCGAGCTGGAATCGTCCACGATCAGAATTGTCTTTGCCATGCTGGCCTCTTGTCGGTTAGGGATTGAATAGAGTGAATCATCAGAAGAACGTGACTTCGTCGGCTTCCTGCGGCGCCACCTTGGCCAGCTGCCCGCTGCCGTGCGCATTGCGTTCTTCGGCCATGGTGTAGTGGCTGCCCAGTTCGTCCAGCCAGGAGCGGCTGTCGGGCGGCATGGCGCCGCCGGCCACGCTGTCGCGCATGCGCATGATGTCGGCGCCGACCACTTCGAGGATCTGGCGGATGCGGTCCTGGAACTGCAGCGCCACCAGCAGGTCGGCCACGTCGCCGCGCAGGGCGCCGCCATGGCGCTTCATGTTTTCGGCCGAGCCGGCCAGTTCGCGCACGTGGCCCAGCACGTCCTCCATCACCTGGCCGGAGGCGACCATGGCATCGCGGTCGTTGCGGTCGGCG
>CBFGOU010000474.1:0-4355 GCA_965650445.1 uncultured Oxalobacteraceae bacterium
CTTTTCCACCAGCGCGCGGCCATGCGCCAGCGTCTCCTGCAAATCGATGGCGTTAAACCACGCGCGCACCTTGGTGCGGGTGCGCGAACTGACCGTGTACCCCGGGCTGAGCCAGTCGCGCGAGGGACCGGCCGTGCCGGGCGCGCCCTTGGCGGTGATGATCTCGCAGGTCTGGCCGTTTTTCAGCGGCGTATTGAGCGGCACCATGACGCCGTCCACGCGCGCGCCGCGGCAGCGGTGTCCCACCTCGCTGTGCAGATGGTAGGCGAAGTCGATCGGCGTGGCGCCCACCGGCAGCTCCAGCACCCGCGCCTGCGGGGTCAGCACGTAGATGCGGTCGTCAAGCGTGGTCGACTTGAGCTTTTCCACCCATTCGCGCTTGCTTTCCTCCTGCTCGACGACGGCGTCGGCCACCTCGGTCTTCCAGGCCAGCAGTTGGCGCAGCCAGGCGATCTTTTCGTCGTAAGCCTGGCTCTTGAAGTTCGAGCCGCCTTCCTCCTTGTAGCGCCAGTGCGCGGCGATCCCGTATTCGGCGAACTGGTGCATCGCCTGGGTGCGGATCTGCACTTCCAGCGGCCGCTTGTCCTCGGCCATGACAACCGTGTGCAGCGACTGGTAGCCGTTCGACTTGGGCCGCGAGATGTAGTCGTCGAACTCCTTCGGGATCGGGGTCCAGATGTTGTGCACCACGCCCAGCACGGTGTAGCAGGTCTTGTCGTCGTCGACGATCACGCGGAACGCGCGCACGTCATACAGCTCGGTAAAGTCGAGCTCCTTGCCGCGCATCTTGTTCCAGATGCTGTAGATGTGCTTGGGCCGGCCGAATACCTCGGCCTTGATGCCGGCCGCCGCCAGCTCGGTCTTCAGGCGCAGGATGGACGAAGCGACGAAGCCTTCGCGCATCATGCGCTTTTCTTCGAGCATCTTGGCGATCCGCTTGTAGGTGTCCGGTTCCAGGAAGCGGAACGAGAGATCTTCCAGTTCCCACTTCAGCTGCCAGATACCGAGGCGGTTGGCCAGCGGCGCGTACAGGTCCATGGTCTCGCGCCCGTACGCGCGGGTCATCTCGTTGAACAGCTTGAGTTCGGCGAAATAGCGCAGCGTGGTCACGCACGAGGCCAGGCGCACCAGCACCACGCGCATGTCGGTGGCCATCGCCAGCAGCATCTTGCGCAGCGTCTCGACCTGCGCGCCGGCCTGCTGGGCGGCGTTCTTGCCGCGCCCGACCTGCTGGTGCCCGACCGTCATGTCGCGCAGGCGGATCAGCTGGCGCACGCCGGTCACCAGATCGGTGGCTTCCTTGCCGACCCGCGTCTCCAGCCCGGCCACGGCTTTCGGGTCGATCACGGTCAGTTCGAACATCAGTCCGGCGATGCGGCTTTCGGCGTCGGTACGCAGGAAGGCCAGCGTGCCGGCCACGCCGAGCGCGAAGTCGAGCGCGTTCTGGCCCGACGAGCAGACCTTGTCGGCGTACGCTTCGCTGGCATAGTCGAGCGCCGCCGTGACGCGCTCGGCGTCCTGCGGGCTCAATCCTTCGACCAGCTGGCTGGTTGCGCTTCCCAGCGCGGCAATCGACACCATGGCTTAACGCAGTGCGGCGGTGACGACGATCTCCACGCGCCAGGCGGGGTTGGCCAGTTTGGCTTCGACGGTGGCGCGCGGCGGCGTGTGGCCGGCCGGGACCCATTCGTCCCACGCGGCGTTCATGCCGGCGAAGTCGGCCAGGTCGGCGAGGAAGATCTGGCAGCTGAGAATGCAGGTCTTGTCGCTGCCGGCCTCCATCAGCAGGCGGTCGATGTGGCCGAGCACCTCGCGCGTTTGCGCGCCGATGTCGGCGTCGGTCTGTTCGGCGATCTGCCCGGCCAGATACACCGTGCCGTTGTGGATTGCCACTTCGGACAATTGTTTTCCTACATGTAGACGCTTGATTTCCATGATTTCTGTTCCAATGGCGGCTTAGCCGACCAAGAATTTGCGTGCGATGGCGATCTGCTCATCGTGAATGAATGTGGGCGCGTGGCCGACCTTGGGGATTTCGACGACGGTCGCCCTGGGCCCGCGCTGGGCCATGCTGGCGGCGGTCTCGCGCGACAGCAGATCGGACAGTTCGCCGCGCACCAGCAAGGTCGGGCAGGCGATGCGGTCGTACGCGGCCCACAGGGCTGCTTCGTCGGCCTGGGCTTTTTCCATGGTCGCGGCGCGGAACGGCAGCGCCATGCCCAGGTCGTGGTGGCGCACCCACATGCCGTCGGCATCCTGGCGCAGCACATCCAGGGCCAGCTTGTGCCACTGCTGTTCGGTATGCTCGCCGAACGACAGCGATACCTGGCGCACGAAACCGGCCGCTTCCTCAAAAGTATGAAAGCGCAAATCCTGGCCGATGTACTCGCCGATGCGCATCAAGGCAGCCGAATCGAGGGTCGGGCCGATGTCGTTCAACACCAGCTTGCCGACCGGGTTGTCCGGCAGCGAAGCGTAGGCCATGCCGATCAGGCCGCCCATCGAAGTACCAAACCAGTCGACACTCCCGGCGTCGGCGCGCGCCACCAGCGCGACCATGTCGTTGACGTACTGGGGAATGTTATACAGCTGCGGATCGAGCAGGCGGCCGGAACGGCCACGCCCCACCACGTCCGGGCACAGCACGCGGTAATGGCCGGACAGTGCGCGCGCCAGCGCATCGAAATCGTCGCCCACCCGGGTCAGGCCGTGCACGCAGATGAGCACGCGCCCGTTGGCCGGGTCGCCCCATTCCTTGTACGCCATGCGGTGCAAGCCGCTCGGAGAAATGCACTGGACGGACTTGATCCTCGCTTCGCTCATCGTTACTTTACTTTCCTGTCAAACGCGTTCCGTCGCCAGATGCGAATTATGTGCTTCAATCGTTGTCAGAAGCAGCGACATCCTGCTACAGCGTTTAGAATTCTACATCATCACTCCGCCAACCTTTCCCGAAGAGGACACAATGAAATCTAGCATGCTTAGCGGCAAAACCGCGCTCGTCACCGGCTCGACCTCCGGCATCGGCCTGGGCATGGCCCGTTCGCTGGCGCAGGAAGGCGCCAACATCGTCTTCAACGGCTTCGGCGATGCCCAGCAGATCGAAAAGCTGTACACCGATGTCGGCGTGGAATTCGGGGTGCAGACGGCCTATCACAATGCCGACATGTCCAAGCCGGGCGAGATCGAGGCAATGATGAAGTTTGCCTCCGACAAGTTCGGCGGCGTCGATATCCTGGTCAACAATGCCGGCATCCAGCATGTGGCCAATATCGAAGACTTTCCGGTCGAAAAATGGGATGCGATCCTGGCGATCAACCTGACCTCGGCATTCCACACTTCGCGCCTGGCCCTGCCCGGCATGAAGGCCAAAAACTGGGGCCGCATCATCAATCTGGCCTCGGTGCACGGCCTGGTCGGCTCGGCGCAGAAATCGGCCTATGTGGCGGCCAAGCACGGCCTGGTCGGCCTGACCAAGGTGACCGCGCTGGAAACGGCGCATACCGGCGTGACCTGCAACGCGATCTGCCCGGGCTGGGTACTGACGCCGCTGGTGCAAAAGCAGGTCGACGACCGCGCCGCCAGGGAAGGCATCAGTAACGAGCAGGCCAAGAAGGCGCTGCTGCTGG
Source organism: uncultured Oxalobacteraceae bacterium (assembly GCA_965650445.1). Taxonomy (GTDB): domain Bacteria; phylum Pseudomonadota; class Gammaproteobacteria; order Burkholderiales; family Burkholderiaceae_D; genus Telluria_A. The sequence goes on from CBFGOU010000474.1 coordinate 3,630, forward strand.
AAAAGCAGCCGTCCGGCGAATTCGTCACGCCGGAAGAACTCGGCGCGCTGGCGCTGTTCCTGTGCAGCCCGGCGGGTAACCAGGTGCGCGGCGTGGCCTGGAATATGGATGGGGGCTGGGCCGCGCAATAAGCCTTGCATTCTCCCGTGCGCACGCCAAATGATAATGCTTCGCACATAAACGCGTAAGCATTCTTCATCATGTGGCGCATGGGAGAAATGCCGCCCCCTCACGCCGGCATACCGGCACGCGCCGACTGCGGAAAACCACAATAGCGTGCGCGTCGTTATAAGCGCAACATGGCATCATTCCATTTCACATGCGAGGGGACTGCCATGAAAAAGCCTTTCTACAAGATCCTGTACGTACAAGTCATATTCGCGATTGTCTGTGGCGTGCTGTTGGGCGTCTACTATCCAAAGCTGGGCGTCGACATGAAGCCGCTCGGCGATGGCTTCATCAAGCTGATCAAGATGATCATCGCTCCCGTCATCTTCTGCACCGTGGTCGCCGGGATCGCCGGCATGCAGGACATGAAAAAAATCGGCCGCGTGGGCGGCAAGGCGCTGCTGTATTTCGAAGTCGTCTCGACCTTCGCACTGGCCATCGGCCTGATCGTGGCCAACGTGCTGCGTCCGGGCGACGGTTTCAACGCCGACCCGGCCCACCTCGACACCAAGGCGATCGCCGAATTCACGGCCAAGGCCAATGCGCAGACGACCACCG
>CBFGOU010000475.1:0-4349 GCA_965650445.1 uncultured Oxalobacteraceae bacterium
AGATACTCTCCCTTCACCGGCTCCGATACCGGACCCACATGTTCGCCGCTGACCAGTTTCGGCAGGTACTGGCGCTTTTGCGCTTCGCTGCCGTTGCGCTTGATCTGGTTGACGCACAGGTTGGAGTGGGCGCCGTAGGACAAGCCCACCGAGGCCGAGGCGCGCGAGATTTCTTCCATGGCGACGATGTGGGCCAGGTAGCCCATCTGGGCGCCGCCGTATTCCTCGCCCACGGTGATGCCCAGCACGCCGAGCGCGCCCAGCTTGCGCCACAGGTCCATGGGGAACTGGTCGCTGCGGTCGATCTCGGCCGCGCGCGGGGCGATTTCGGCGGCGGCGAACTGCTGCACCGTGTCGCGCAGGGCGGCGATGTCCTCGCCGTGGTCAAAGGTGAGGCCGGGTAGCTGCAGCATGGCAATCCTCGCGTTGGTTCAGGGGGCGGAAAACCAGATCATAGCGCGGTTTTGACGTTAACGTAAACGTAAAGCCAGTCAGACTCAGCTTTCGCTCAACTCGCCCAGCAGGCGGCGGCATTCGCTTTCGTGGGCCACCACTTCGGCCAGCGCCGTGTCGATGTCGTCGCGCTGCTGCTCCAGGGTCTGGCGCTGCTTGGCCAGCACGCCGAGAAAGGCGTTGAGCTGCACCGCAGTGTCCCTGGGCGATTCGTACATGTCCACGATACTCTTGATTTCGGCCAAAGTCAGGCCCAGGCGCTTGCCGCGCAGGGTCAGTTTGAGGCGGGTGCGGTCGCGCGCGCTGTAGACCCGGCTGCGCCCGCCGGCGCCTTCGCGCGCGGGATTGAGCAAGCCATGGTCTTCATAGAAACGGATCGCACGCGGCGTCAGGTCGAATTCGCGGGCCAGCTCGGCGATGGTGTAGGTGGACATGTGTCAAGAAAAATAAGGGGCAGGATGGAAAGCGCGGCCATCGCTTACAATGGCCAGGACTTCCGTTAACGTCAACGTCAGGTATTGTAGCGCGCCCAGTCATCCGAATACGAAAGAGCGACCATGAACGAACTCGAACAGCAGCTGAGCTATCCATTCGGCGACACCTTGCCCGAGGCCGGGACCGTGCACACCCTGGCGCCCGGCGTGCACTGGCTGCGCATGCCGCTGCCGTTCGCGCTCGACCATATCAATCTGTGGCTGCTCGACGATGAGCGCGACGGCCGGCGCGGCTTCGCGGCGGTCGATTGCGGGGTGGCCACCGAGCCCACGCGTTCGGCCTGGGAGCAAGTGTTCAGCGGCCACATGGCCGGCCAGCCGCTGCTGCGCGTGTTCGCCACCCATTGCCACCCGGACCATGTCGGCCTGTCCGACTGGCTGTGCAGCCGCTTCGACGCGCCGTTCTGGATCAGCCTGGGCGAGTACGGCTTTGCGCGCATGATGTCGGCCGCCCTGCCCGGGGTGGACGGCACCGCGGCCATTCCGCACTTCGAGCGGCACGGCCTGCGCGCGCCCGAGATGCTGGCCAAGATGGGCGAGCGGCGCAATTATTATCCTTCGCTGGTGCCGGCCGTGCCGGCCGCCTACACGCGCATGCGCGACGGCCAGACCATCCGCATCGGCGCGCTCAGCTGGCGCACGATCGCCGGCTTCGGCCATTCGCCGGAACACATGGCGCTGTACTGCGACGAGCACAAACTGCTCATTTCCGGCGACATGGTGCTGCCGCGTATTTCGACCAATGTGTCGGTGTTTGCCGTCGAGCCGGAAGGCAATCCGCTGCAGCTTTACCTCGATTCGCTGGCACGCTACACCGAATTGCCGGAAGACACATTAGTGCTGCCTTCGCACGGCAAACCGTTTCGTGGCTTGCACACACGCATCGCCCAATTGCGTGCGCACCACCAGGCGCGCCTGGCTGAAGTTGTGTCGGCCTGCACCGTCCCGCACAGCGCCGTGGAAATCGTTCCGATCATGTTCCGGCGTCCGCTGGACGCCCATCAGCTCAGCTTTGCAATGGGCGAAGCCCTCGCCCATTTGCACAAATTATGGGCAGACGGTATCTTGCGCCGTGTAACCGCCGCTGACGGCATGATCCGATTTTGTTTGAGCTAACATAAAAAATGAATTCTCGGACAAAACCGCTGTCCAACGCTCTAACGCTCGGCAGCGCCACCATTTTGAGCAGAAGGTAGGAGATTCTTAGGTTCAATATCTATTGAATAATCACCCAACTGTCACAAATTTGTTGGCATATTGTCACACTCGGTCTCATGCAGCAAGAGACTGACTTTCATGTCATTGCATGAAATAGTGCCACGATGAATTCGTCAAATGAACGGGAAAGCTTTAGCCAACGCTTGCAGCAAGCCCTAAAGAACGCCCATTACTCGCCCGATAGCCCCACCCGACTGGCCAGGGAATTTAACATTCGCTTCGAAGGTCGGCCAATTACCGTCCATGCAGCCCGCAAATGGCTGGTAGGCGAAGCGATCCCCACACAGGAAAAGTTGCGCATGATCGCCCACTGGCTGGGCGTGCCCGCCGAGTGGCTGCGCTTCGGCGGCAGCGCCGAAGCCGCCGCACACAGCGGCGATGGCGCGATTCACAACCGTTTCGAAACGGCCGACGTGAAATTAATCGCCGATTTGCAGCGTCTGGACGATCATCATCGTCAGATTGCGCGAGAATTTATCCGCATGCTAGTACGTATGAATCACCAAAAGTAACAAATCACCCTCGCATTCCTCCCTTCGGACAATTTCCGGTGGCAATCCCGCAAAACTGGTGCACAATAAGGCAGGCGTCTGACTTTACTCCGATCAATAATTCCTTCGGGTAATGTGTCGTGCCCGGCTGACGTCGTGGCCCATAATCGGAGCACCACCCGCAGTCTTGTCAACCTGTTACGTACGAAGCCGAGGAACAGCCGTCTTATGAAAAGTAACTACAGCAATACCGCGCAGCTCAAGGACTTGATGACCGTGCCGCCCATGACCGCCGAGCAGCACGCGGCCGTGATGCGCAAGCGCATCGCACACCGTCGCATGGTGGAGGAAGCCAAGGAAGCCAAGAAGGCCGAAGCCTGGCAGTTCGATAAACGCTGAAGAAGGATTACTCGCCGGTTGCCGGTTTCATGCCGGCCCAGCGCGGCGCCAGTGAGTGCCCGATGCCAAACAAGTCGATCACCCGCCCTACCGTGTGGTCGACCATCTCCTCGATCGTCGCCGGCCGGTGGTAAAAGCTGGGCAGCGGCGGAAACACAATGCCCCCCATTTCCGTGACGGACGTCATATTGCGCAGGTGCGCCAGGTTGAACGGCGTTTCGCGCACCATCAGCACCAGGCGGCGCCGCTCTTTCAATACCACGTCGGCGGCGCGCGCAATCAGGTTATCCGACAAGCCGTGGGCCACCGACGCCAGGGTTTTCATGGAACAGGGAGCAATCACCATGCCGTCGCTCTGGAACGAGCCGCTGGCAATCGACGCGCCGATATCGCGGTTCTTGTGCACGACATGGGCCAGCGCCTCGACATCGCGGCGCTGCATGCCGGCTTCCTGGTGCAGGGTCAGGGCGCCGGCGTCGGAGACCACCAGATGGGTCTCGATGCCGGGGGTGGCGGACAGCTGCGTGAGCAGGCGTACGCCGTAGATGGCGCCGGTGGCGCCGGTGATGGCGACGATCAGCCGCCGCGGGGGCTGATCAAGCACGATCAGCCGTTGAGCAGGGTCTTCAGTTCGCCCGACTCGTACATCTCGTTCATGATGTCGGAACCGCCGATGAATTCGCCGCGAACGTACAGCTGCGGAATGGTCGGCCAGTTCGAGTAATCCTTGATCCCCTGGCGCACTTCAGGGTCTTCCAGCACGTTCACGGTGGCGATATTCTCCACGCCGCAGGCCTTCAGGATCTGGATGGCGCGGCCGGAAAAGCCACACTGCGGGAATTGGGCGGTGCCCTTCATGAACAGCACCACGGGGGTGGATGTCACGGTCTCTTTGATCCAGGTTTGTACGTCGCTCATGGCTTGCCTCGGTGAATAATGGGGTGAATGGCGACATTTTATAAGAAAACGCCGCCGCCGGTTCAGCTTAGCGGCTTGTAGCCGCCGAGCACCGCAGCCGAATGTGCGCGCTACGAGCTCGACAGGTAGTATGATTAATAGACAAAATTACCAGTTAAGCAAATAGACACGCAAGCGAGCGGCAGCATTTGACCTTCTGGAAGCCAGATCTTTGCCCTATTACTTTGTCGCATCATCAGCCAGCCCGCCTCCATTAGATTAAGGACGTTCCACAGGGCAAGTTTCGCCTATCGCCGCGACAAAAATTTACAGGAACAGCGAATGGACAAGGACATATCGAGGTTTCATTTCTGGGGAGAGCTGGAACGCAATGAGG
>CBFGOU010000476.1:0-4339 GCA_965650445.1 uncultured Oxalobacteraceae bacterium
GCGTAGCGCACGCCCGGCACCTCGTCGTGCTTGCCGGCAATCGCATCGGTGCCGTTGCGCGCGCGGGCGGTCACGCTCGCCAGTTGATCGTTCATGTCTTGCAGTGAAGCCAGCAGCACCCCCGATGCGCCCGGACCCGCAGCGCCGATGCGGGTGGCCAGGTTGCCCGCGGCGATGCGCCGGGCGATGCCGGCCGCTTCGTGCAGCGGGCGCGCCAGCTCGGCCTTGAGCCAGAACGCCAGCAATACGGCCAGCGCGGCCTGGACCCCCACGCCGATCCAGACCAGCGCCTTGGTGTAAGCGGCAAGTTCGTCCAGCCGGGCGGCGGCCGGGCCGGCCGGCACCGTGACGGGCGCCAGTTTTTCCATCATCCAGAATGCCAAAGCGGCGCTCAGCGCCACCAGCAGCGCAAAACATATATATACCTTGAGGTTGGTGTCGAGCCGGCGGATCAAGGTCATGTTGGTTCCTTAGCAAGGCCCTCGCGGAAGGAGAGCGCTCTTGTTATGGTAGGGAAACGTGCCGCATGACCTTTGCGAAGCATCAAATTGGTCGCCAGCGTGCGCACAAGCTGTCGCGCGCGAGCCATGCGTGGAAGTGGTCAAAATGAACACTGATCGCAGAAAGTTGCGCATTTTGCGTAATCTCCTATTGCCATACGGCAATAATGTGCCAGAATAGAGGTTGGGCAAGAATCCACGGCACGACCTGCAACCATGACATCCTCGGCGACCCCATTAGCGAGTGCGAAGAAAGCGATCATGTCGCAGCATGCGCAATTGGAAAGCCTGGTCGCGATCGCCACCAAGCATTTCAATGAGCAGATCATGAGCGTCGCCACCCGGCTGGTGGGCGCCATGCTGGACGTGAGCGAGGTTATCGATCCGCGCCAAGGCTATTTGCGCGTCAAATCGGGCAATCTGCTCAAGGAAAACCAGTACGCCTTCGTGCACCTGGCGACCACCGAATTCGAACTGACGCTGCGGCGCGAACTCGAGCAACTGGTGCCCTCGCTGAAAAAGGTGCGCGCGGAAGTGACCGAACTGTCGCTGGTGCCGTTCGAGGAGATGGACAACAAAGTCGCCTTCGACGCCATCGCCCGGCCGTTCGAATTCAAATATGCCACCCAGATCGCCACGCTGAATGTACGCCTGGGTGTGCTGCTGGACCGCGAAATTCTGCGCATCCCGCAAAATCCTTTCCGCCCGGACGTATTTTTGAGCGTGCTGAATCGGGCCTGGTGCGAATTCGAGCCGGAGCCGGATGCCCATGCATTGATTCAGGCGATGCTGCGTCCAGCGGTGCTGTTCGATTTCGCCCCGCTGTATGACGCGCTGTGCGATGCGCTGGTCAAGAAAGGCGCGCAGCCGGGATCGGTCGAAGCACTCAATATCCGCAAGACCGAAAGTGCGGCGGCGGCCAAGCAAGCCCGTTCCAAGCAAAAAGCCGACCTGGCGCGCCAGTTGCGGCAATTTCTTGACGATGAAAAGGATGAAAACGCCTTCGATGGCGGCATTCCGCTGATTCCCGATCTGCCGAACCTGTCCGCTTCCAGCGGCGGCTGGCGGCCCAGCGCCGCGCAAGGCTTCAATGTGGCCGCGCCGGCCGAGCCGGGTGATAACGCAGCTCATTCATCGGCCAGTTCCGGCCGCGGCGGACAGGGCCATGCGCAAGTGCCTTCGTCGACCGGCTTCGCCCCCGCAGGCGGACACCATGGGCAGGGCGGGGGCGCTCCCTCGGGCGGTTTCCCTCCGGTCAGCGGCCACGGCGGGCACGGTGCGGTGGCCACGGGCGGGCTCGCCGCGCAAGGCGCTCACGGCCAGATGAACCAGACCGGCGGATTCGCCAACGGGGCGCCGGGATACGGCGGTCATGGCGATGTGATGGCCGGTAACGGTTCGAGTGCGCCGCTGTTGGACTTGCTCAAGCAGTTGCAGTCGCGCGTACCCGAATTGCTGGCGATGCCCGCCAACGGGAATCGCCAGAATACGGAGTCAGGCACCGGCGGCTACCACGGCGGCGGCCAGGGCAACGGCGGCGCTCAAAGCCAAGGCACCGGCGGGGGGCAAGGCAGCGCCCACGGTCATGGCGGCGCCAACCTGTACGGCGGCCAGCACCCAGGCGGCATGCATCAAGGCGGCCAGCATCAAGGCGGCGGCCAGCACCCAGGCGGCGGCAGCGCGGACGGCTTCGCCCCCGGCGCCAACATTTTTTACCTGCCGCGCCTGAAGGAAAGCATGCCCAAGGGCAGCTTGTCACGCGGCGACGAAAGTACCATCGACCTCCTGTCGAGAATCTTCGATACGGTCTTCATCGACCCCAATATTCCGACCGAAATCCGCGAACTGATGCAGTTCCTGCAGATTCCGGTCCTGCGCGCTGCGCTTGCCGACAAGAACTTCTTCTTCGAGGAGGCCCATCCGGCCCGCCGCATGATCGACCTGATGTCGCGCATCGGCATGGAGCAGCGCAAGGCGCCGGACGATCCGCTGTTCCAGGCCATGCGCCGCAGCATCGACCGGGTCGGCCGTGAAGCCGACGAGAGCGGCCAGGTCTTTTCCGAAGCGCTGGCCGAGCTGGAACAGTCGGTCAAGGCCGACGACGAGGTCGCACAAAGCGCCATCGCCGCGCCCATCGCCGCTGCGCTCAAGCAGGAAAAAGTCACGGCCGCCACCCGGTCGGCCAAGAGTGCGGTGGCCGCGCGGATCGGCAGTGGCGAAGTGGTCGCGATGCTGGAAACTTTCCTGGAAAATCGCTGGACCTCCGTGTTGACTGTTGCCTATTCGGTCGAAGACGACAAACCTGGCGCCGTCGGTAACGCCACCAAGACCATGGATGACCTGATCTGGAGCGTCAAGCCGAAGATCACCCGCGAAGAACGTAAAACCCTGATCAATAAGCTGCCCGGCCTGCTCGCCACGCTCAACCGCTGGCTGGATGTGATCAAGTGGCAGGATGCCGACCGCCTGCAGTTTTTCGCCGAACTGGCCGAGTGCCATGCCTCCATCGTGCGTGCGCCGCTGGACATTTCGCCCGAGCGCCAGCTCGAGATCGCCGTCGAGGTTGCCCAGCAGGACGCCTTGCGCCGGCTGGAAAAGGAACAGCTGGCGTCGGAGGCCGCCCCGGCAGTCGACATCGACGACGCCGCGTTGGCCATCGAAGCGTTGGAACGCAACCAGTGGCTGGAGTTCACCCAGTTGGATGGCAGTGTGCGCAAGGTCAAACTCGCCTGGATCAGCCCGCTTCGCACGCTCTTCATTTTCTCCACCGGCGCGCGCCAGGAAGCCTTCTCCGTGCCGGTCGAAAAGCTGCAGGCGGCGTTCCGCGAACACAAGGTGCGCGTGATGCGGGTCGACGGCTTGGTCGGCCGCGCCCTGTCCGAAGCGATGAAGGAAAAGGCCGGCAACGATCCTTCCGTGCTGAGCTCGGCAGCCGCATAACGTATCATTCCCTCCGCGCGCAATCGGCCGCGCTGTTTTGAATCGACTTTTCCCTTCAGTATGGTTTGGTGGCACTTTATTACCGCCCTTGGCGGACTCGGGATTACCGCGCCCATCGGCATAGCGATTGCCGCATGGCTGGGCGCGGCCCATTGCGCCCGGCGCGCACTCTACTGGTGCCTGGTGTTCGGCGTGGCGATGGCAATTGTCATTGCCAGTAAAATTGCCTTCATCGGATGGGGGATCGGCAGCCAGGCCTATGACTTCACCGGCTTCAGCGGGCACGCGGCGCGCGCCGGCGCGGTGTTCCCGGTTGCGGCTTATCTGCTGTGCCGCGAGATGCGCCTCGGCTGGCGCGTTATCCATGTCGCTCTTGCGGCGCTGCTGGCCGTGCTGGTGGCGATTTCGCGCGTCAAGGTGATGGCGCACAGCCCTGCCGAAGCGCTGCTGGGGCTGTTGCTTGGCCTGGGCACGGCGGCCGCCTTCATGGCCCTCACGCACTCGACCAGGCGGTTCACGCCCAATCCATGGCTGATCGGCCTGACGTTGCTGGTGCTGGTCGCCCAGCCGCGCGGCGAGCGCGTCGATACGCAGCAATGGATGACCGCCATCGCCTTGAATCTGTCGGGCCACGACCGCCCCTACAGCCGCTGGAGCTGGCAGCCGACGCGGCGCCCGTACCAGCCGCCATGCCCGACCCTGCAGCGCCGCTTCACTTACCTGTGCGTTTGAACCGCCCGGCCAAACGGGCCGGGTGCATGGTACTCCTCGAAATCGCTGCAACAAATGGTATGATGGGGATCTTTCAAGATTCCCTCGCTGCTTCCGAAACGTGCGTCTATCGTCCATCAAATTGTCGGGATTTAAGTCTTTCGTCGATCCCACCAATTTCCAGGTGC
>CBFGOU010000477.1:0-4323 GCA_965650445.1 uncultured Oxalobacteraceae bacterium
TCTGGGTGAAGAGTCCCCAAGCGATCGTCGTGGTGTTGCAGTTGGTCGTGGTGTTCGTGTTCGTGGTGGTCGTGGTGCCACCGATAGACACATTCACAGGGCTGGTGGTTGGAGCGGTACCGTCACCCCCAGCAACCGTGCGCAATTCGATAAGGCTTAATTTTCTCATAAGTCCATTCTCAGATAATTTGATTGATATTGCTTTCGTCCTTCAGGTAATCTTTGTGACGCCCTCCTTTCGTAAATGATGTGATGTGTTAACCTTGCCTTTCCACTGGCTCAGTTTCTTTGTCGAGCCGTCCGGGTTTCTTCGAAGACTCATCACGATGTCGACCTTGGCGAAAAGATGGTCGCGGGCAGCATAGAAGACATCATGGCAGTAGTTTTCGCTTGCAAAAAATTGCATGACCCAGCATGTTCCACCTTCATTCCACTCCGAATAATGTAACAACACATATGGATCATTGATCCAGCGTGCTTCGACATCGGGCGCCAGAAATGCCCAGGTAATAAACCCGACGGGATTTTCGCCGGCATAAACCACGGCAAGCTGATCGACCTGAAGAGCCGGCTCGATCCAGTGCGTCATGCTCGAAAGTGGAAACGTCGAGTATTCCGGATGCTTGGACATCAAGGATGCGACGGCGCCTATCTCATGCAGGACGCCAGATCGACCGGTACGAGGAATGCGAACGCTTAATTTACGCATGGGAGAACTGCTCCACCGTGTCATTCCAGAACGTGAAGAAGCCTTTCAGCCCGCTGTCATTGGCCGCCATATTCATCAACCCGTCGAGCCCTCCGACCGCCTTTTCAATCCCGGCGCCGGTCCGATCCCGTTTTACAAGGTATTGATTGGCCGCGGCGCAGAATCGTACTTCGACGTTTTTGTCGACCCATAGGCGAACCGAAAATCCATTCCTGTCACCGTACACCGCGTGCGCTTCCCTTCGGATGGCCTCAATCGTGCCCGTCGCCGCTTCCCGGACCTCGCCGGCATTCGTGCATTGCGCGACCATCTCATACACGTGATCACATAAATTCTCTTTGTAGAGCAATGGACGCTCTTTGTTGTACCGAATACAGTTCAATAAGGTCAGGTGATCAAATGCAGGTTCACTGATCCCGGCGCTCCTTGCCGCTGCTTTCACGCGTGATGCAATGGTTCGGTAAGTCTCCAGCAGCGTCGAAAAAAGGATGGGATGATCGCTGTACGGGAATGCGTCGGGCGATATCCGTTGGCGGTGTAATTCCAGGCAGATGTCACCCAGATTGAATGTCCCGAAGCCCTTGCGATCGCGCGGATACCGGGCATGCGGACGCCAACGATCATGGCCCAGCCTGGAGAGCCTCATCATGCATTGCCTGAGCGCATACAGCTCCACCCTGGCTTGCGGGTCACGTGCGACCACCTCGATCATGGACCGGGGAAAGCCGCACAGCATGACAAAATTGATCGTCAATTCACTTTCAACCATCTCATGGTAAATATTGCTTAACCATGTTCCATTCGGAAGCGGGACACTATCGGCACGCTCGTTATGAAAGTATTTGTTCACATAGAACAGCAGCGCATCGAGCTCATGCTTCAACTGTTCATATTCCCGGGTGAATGGCCGGAATCCCTCGATATCGCCATATCCGGGCAACAGGGAAGAGGTATTGAAGTCGATCCACGCGCCGTCGAGACAGATATTCGATGACGTGATCGTGCCGTGCATCAGGCGGTTTGCATGAGCAAAGGCCATTTGTTCGGCAAATCGATATGCGACCTCGGCTAGCCCATGGACGAGCCGATAGTCGGGCGTTGCCGAGGCGAGATCCGTTTCACTGAGCGTCCTGGGTGTCGGCAGCAGGAAAGGCAGCATCACGATCAAACGCCGTACACGCTCCGCGTCAGGTACGAGTTTTCGCGCTATCGTGTCGCCAGGATTGAAATACGGCGCCCGCATGAAATGGGCCGGCCGCCATTTGAACTGGCGCACCGCCAGCCCACGCGCCGTATCGCGCATCAAGAATTCGTAACCTTGGGGCGCCTGGGCCCTTGATTCGATAACAGCCAGATTCCTTGCGGCGCCATGGGGAAGGGCCGCGTGAAAAAATTCCCCCCACAGCGCTTCCTCGACCGATGCCGCCAATGTGCAATATCCAAACAGGCGCTCTTTTTGGACGCTGCGCGTATAACCGGTCAGACAATTAATGCCTGCTCCCTTGACCACATAGTCGTCGCTGTAGAACGCGCGTGCACCGCCACCATTTCGGTGAATACCGCCGCCTCCATAACGCTCCACATGGAGTTGGCGGACCGGCGCATTTCGCGAGCCGGCTTTTACTACCGGTATATGCCACGCAAATCGCTCCACGACTTCTTCATCCGTTCCGGGAAAAACGAGATCGCCGTTACGCCAGGCTAGCGCCGCATCCGCCAGCCGCTCGTGCGGACATAAGGCGAACGCTTCAACTTTCGCTGCAGCCTGGTAGTCGGAGAATTCCATCGAAATGTTGTCAGTTAGTCTCTATTGGCGGCAAATTTTAACCACATGTTTTTAAGAAGTCCACTGTCAATTCGAAAATATTTCCAACGTGATTTTTCGTTATAATCCTTAAAAACGAACATCGTTACAATCTCAGCCATACGGGGATAAACCCTGGTCGTTTTTGGCGGAGTCATCGCGCGTGGTTTGTTGGCAAAGCCGGTGGAAAGAGCGCTGCGGGGTAATCGATGAAGCGGTGGGAAAATTCGAGAATGCGATGTGCGGCTTGAGTCGATTGCGGCTGTTGATGCCGCATCCGAGGTCAGTATTTTGCGCAAGGTTTTTTAACCGAGCCGAAAACCAAGGCCGTGGAAAATGACGGGGATTTTGCGCGAGCGGGAATGGCGGTTCGTTATGGGTTCAACCGTTTGCCGGCCTTTGCCAGTTGTCCCCGGCAGGCGCTGCTCAGCAATCGACTGTTCCTAGAGATGCTACCAGGATACGAGCTGGACAAGAAGTCTGACGGAATCCTGAAAGCCAACACGCTACGGGCGCCAAAGGTGAAAGCAGAGATTCTCCCCGGCCTCTCCTCGGCGCGGTCGCAACTCATGACGTTCGAAAGCCCGTTCGGGGTGCCCGCAGTGTGCAGTGCGCTGCTCGCCGAGCGGGCCGCAATGGCATTTGTAGGAGCGTCGATCGGCGAAACCGAAACTATTCGGCTCGTGTATCGCCAGTACCTCGAAAAACAAAGGCAGACCTGCACAACGGCACGTGAGCGGTTGCAGAAGTCCCAGGCTACGATCTGGACGCAGCTTGCTCAAGTGGCAACCGAGAAGCGCATCTGCATGCGGCAGGATACGGCCAAAGGGAGCAGCGTCGATGGATGCTATCGGGGAAGCTACGTGGTACAACTGGCTGGATCAACCGCAACACGGGAGCGCAGCTCGATCCCGAGGCGATCAGCCTGATCGTCAACGCGAGCAACTGATGCGGCGGTACAATTGCCGAGTAGCGTGCACACGCGCCGCCCGGTCCTCTGTTTTATGAAAGATGAAAATGAAGCCTGTTCTCTCCTGGATGGCGCCATCGTTGGCGGCCCTGGCCCTGGTTACGCTATCGGCCTGGGGCGGCAACGCCTCCGCGCAGGCGACCGCGCCTGCACCCGCACCCGCCCCCACACCTGCCGCCGACGGCACCGCCGGCGTCATTCGCAACCTGACGAGCGTGCAGCTGTCGGCGCTGATGTCGCCCGGCATCAACATTGGCAACACCCTGGAGGCTCTCCCCGCGGAGACCTCGTGGGGCAACCCGATGATCACGCAAAAGCTGCTGGACGGCTACAGGGCGGCCGGCTTCAAAACCGTACGCATTCCGGTGTCCTGGAGCCAGTACGCCGACGCCAACAACAACATCAGCGCAGCCTGGATGGCGCGTGTGACGCAAGTGGTCGATTATGCCCACAAGGCCGGCCTGTACGCGATCATCAACGTCCACTGGGACGGCGGCTGGATCGACCATGCCACCTATGCCCGCCAGGCGGCGATCAACGCCAAGCTGAGCAAATTCTGGACCCAGATCGCCAACAACTTCAAGAATTACGACGACACCGTGCTGTTCGCAGGTACCAACGAAGTGGGGGAACCGAACACCTGGGGGACGCCGACCACGGAGCAGGCCGCTGTGCAGAACAGCTTTAACCAGACGTTCGTGAACGCGGTGCGCGCCACCGGCGGCAACAACGCCAAGCGCCACCTGGTCGTGCAAGCCTATTACACCGACATCAACCGCTCCGTCATCAACACGATTCCAAAGGACACGATCGCCAACCGCCTGTTCATGGAAGTGCATT
>CBFGOU010000478.1:0-4323 GCA_965650445.1 uncultured Oxalobacteraceae bacterium
GCCGCGACGCCAGCTTCAAGGCCGAGATCGACACCGCGCTCGGTACGCTGAGCGCGATCAGCGCCTACACCAGTCTGGCTGAGCGCTACCGCGGCGACCTCGACTTCAGCAACCCGGGCGACCCGCTCGGCGGTCTGCTGGGCAGGCTGCCGTTCCAGGTCGGACAGGGCCAGGACCTGAACGTGCGCCTGCTGAGCCAGGAGCTGCGGCTGGCCTCGCCCGACCGCGCACCGCTGCGCTGGATCGCCGGCGTCTATTACCTCAAGACCCGGCGCGAGCTCGAAACGCGCGCCTTCGCCGACCTCGACGGCACGCTCCAGCAGTGGGACGATCTCGGCAAGGCGATCGTGCGCCGCGCCGAGGCCAACGACAACCGCGCCTACGCCGGCTTCGGCCAGGTCGACGTCGACCTGGGCACGCGCACCACGCTGTCCGGCGCGCTGCGCCTGGACCGCGACCAGCGCCGCCAGCAGGACCTGCTGAGCGGCGCATGGCGCGCGCTCCGTTTCGACGCCTGGCAACCGAAAGTGGTGCTGAGCGAGAAACTGGACCGTACGCGCCTGCTGTACCTCAGCTACGGCAAAGGCTTCCGCTCGGGCGGCTTCAACGCGCCCGGCCTGGCGGACTTCCGCGCCGAGCGCCTCGCCACCGCCGAAGCGGGCGCCAAGCTGAGCCTGCTCGATGGCACGCTGGTGCTCAATGGCGCGCTGTTCCAGGCGCGCTCGAGCGATTTCCAGTTCTTCTACATTGACGCCGCCACGGGCAGCCAGATCATCGGCAACATCGACCGCGTGCGCATCCGCGGCGCGGACCTCGACCTGGCCTGGCGGATGGCGCCGGGCTGGAGCCTCGAAGGCGGCGTTGGCATCGCCGACAGCAAGATCGTCGAGAACGCCAGCGACCCGGCGACGGTCGGCAAGCACACGCCCAAGTCGACGCCGTGGAAGCTGAACCTCGGCCTGCAATACGGGGCGGCGGTGGGCGCCACGATGCGCGCCTTGGCAAGGGTGGACCTGGAGCAGCGCAGCCGGCGCTACTGGCATCCCGACAACGCGGCGGTGTCGGACAGCCTGCTGCTGGTGAACGCGCGCATCGGCTTGCGTGCGGTGAACGGTAAATGGTCGGCCAGCCTGACCGGCCGCAACCTGGGCAACCAGCGCTACTACGCCGACTACAATTCGGCGCGCTACACCGGCGGCGCGGCGGACCTCGGTTCGCTGGCGCCCGGGCGCAAGGTGGGTGTGGAGGCCCGGTTCAGTTTCTAGGCGCCGGAAAAAGCAGGCGCAAGCTTGCCGCCGGTGGATAAATCGACTCCATGGAATGACGCTTACCGGCCGCGCACCTCGCGTGCGCCGATCGGCTGATTGCCGGTAATCGTCATTCCTGGATACCGCTTAGTGATTGTGACGCGGCATTTTCTCGGCCACACCACGGTACTTCAATGCCGTTTCCATGCAGGCACCGGTTTCCAGCTGGCCCACGGTGGAACGGTAAATTTCCTGCCATGGGGTCTGGCTCGGCGGAATCGGCGGCAGCGGTTCGAGCTTGCGCTTGGCCAATTCTTCATCGCTGACCAGCATGTCGCAGGAACCCTTGGTCAGGTTCACGCGGACAGTGTCGCCGGTACGCAGATACGCCAGGCCGCCGCCGGCGGCGCTTTCCGGCGAGGCGTTCAGGATCGACGGGCTGTCCGAGGTGCCGGACTGGCGGCCATCGCCCAGGGTCGGCAGCGCCAGGATGCCCTTCTTGATCAGGTGATCGGGCGGTTGCATGTTCACCACTTCGGCCGAACCCGGCCAGCCGATCGGACCGGAACCGCGGATCACCAGGATGGTGTTCTCGTCGATATTCAGGGCCGGATCGTTGATGCGGTTGTGATAGTCGGTGGAACCGTCGAACACCACGGCGCGCGCGTCGAACTGGCCTTCCTTGCCCGGTTCGGACAGATAGCGCTCGCGGAAAGCCTTGGAAATGACACTGGTTTTCATGATGGCGAAGTCGAACAGGTTGCCCTTCAACACCAGGAAACCGCCCTTCTCCATCATCGGCGCATCGAACGGCTTGATCATTTCCCGGTCCGGGCTTTCGCGCCCGGCCAGATTGTCCTTCATGGTCTTGCCGGTCACGGTGGCGCGGTTCGAGCGCAGCTTGCCCTTCTGTTCCAGTTCCCACATGATGGCCGGCACGCCGCCGGCGCGGTGGAAGCGCTCGCCCAGGTATTTGCCGGCCGGCTGCATGTTCAGCAGCAGCGGCACGTCGTAACCGTATTCCATCCAGTCTTCCGGCTTGATCTCGACACCGGCGTGGCGCGCCATGGCCATGATGTGCGGCTGGGCATTGGTCGAACCGCCGATGGCGGCGTTGACGACGATGGCGTCCAAAAACGCGTCGCGGGTCAGGATCTGCGACGGTTTCACGTCCAGCCTGGCCAGTTCGACGATGCGGCGGCCGGTTTCATACGCCATCTGGCCGCGCTCGCGGTACGGCGCGGGAATGGCCGAGCAGCCGGTCAGCGACATGCCCAGCGCTTCGGCGATGGCATTCATGGTCGAGGCCGTACCCATGGTGTTGCAGTGGCCGGCCGATGGTGCGGAAGCGCACGCGATCTGCAGGAATTTTTCTTCATCGATGGCGCCGGCGGCCAGCTGGCGGCGGCCTTTCCAGATGGCTGCGCCGGAGCCGACGAGTTCGCCGTCCATGTGGCCGTCGAGCATGGGGCCGCCCGACAGCACGATGGCCGGGATGTCGACGGTCGACACCGCCATCACCTGGGCCGGCGTGGTCTTGTCGCAGCCGGTGGTCAGCACCACCGCGTCGATCGGATAGCCGTGCAGGATTTCGACCAGGCCCATGTAGGCCAGGTTGCGGTCGATGGCGGCGGTGGGACGGCGGCAGTTTTCAAAAATCGGGTGCAGCGGAAATTCCATCGGAATGCCGCCGGCATCGCGGATACCGTCGCGCACGCGCTTGGCCAGTTCCAGGTGGATCCGGTTGCACGGGGACAGATCGTTGCCGCTCTGGGCGATGCCGATGATCGGCTTGCCCGAACGCAGCTCGTCGGCGGTGATACCGTAATTCATGAAGCGCTCCAGATACAGCGCGGTCATGTCGATGTGGTCGGGATTGTCGAACCAGTCCTGGGAACGGTAGCGGCGTTGCGGGGTGTTAGTGTCGCTCACTTTTCAAGCCTCAATCAAAAATTCGTGTTGCGCCAAGCCTGGCGTTTCAGTACGGAAGACAAACAATGCACCAGCCAGCGGATATTGAGCGCGCTCTTCATCGCTCAAGCCCTTCCAGGCGGTGGTGACATAGGCGGTGCGCAGATCGTCGCCGCCGAAGGCCAGTTTGGTGATGTTCGGAACAGGGAATTGAATCGTCTGCACCAGTTCGCCCGCCGGGGTGTAGCGGTCGATGCGGTGGCCGCGGAACATGGCCAGCCAGATATCGCCGTTGGCGTCGACGGCCATGCCGTCCGGCCAGCCCGGTTCAGCGGTCTGGATGAATACCCGCTTGTTCGACAGCGCGCCATCGTTGACATCGAAGGCATACATGGTGCGGCCCAGGGTATCGGTGTGGTACAGGGTCTTGCCGTCCGGGCTCATGGCCGGGCCGTTGGTGATGCGGTAACCGGTGTCGGCCACGATGACCTTGCCGTCGCGGCCGATGCTGTACAGGATGCCGGTCGGGGACTCTTCCGGATCGTGCATGGAGCCGAACCACAGGCGGCCCTGATGGTCGACATAGCCGTCGTTGAAACGGTTGTCGGCCAGATCGGCTTCGATCAGGTGCAGCGGCGCGAAGCTGCCGTCGGCATCGTTGAAGCGGTGCACGCCGTCGCGCAGCGAGCAGACCAGTCCGCCGCCCTTGACGGGCACGATGAAACTGGCCTGGTTGGGCGCGTCCCAGCTCTGGCGGTCGCTGCCATCTGCGGCGCAGCGGTGGATCTTGCGGCTCTTGATGTCGACGAAGTACACCGACTTGCTGGGAGCGTGCCACATCGGGCCTTCGCCCAGATGGGCGCCGACTTCCCACAACACGTTTGGTTGGAACAGTGCGCTGCTCATGCGCCGTACCATCCCGCATCGACGAAGTATTCGCGGCCCGAGCAGGCGCGCGCGTTGTCGGAGGCCAGGAACAGGGTCAGCGCCGCGACGTCTTCGCATTCCACGCGCTGCTGCAACAGCTGGGCGGCCATGATCTTCTTGCCCTCCTCCGGGCCGGTCCACAGCGCTTCCTGGCGCGGGGTCCGCACGGCGCCGGGGATGATGGCGTTGACGCGGATATTGTGCTTGCCCAGGTCGCGCGCCAGGCCGCGGCTCATGC
>CBFGOU010000479.1:0-4322 GCA_965650445.1 uncultured Oxalobacteraceae bacterium
AGACAATACAGGCGCTACGCGAGGAAGGCGCCTGAGTTGTGTATAAAGGCATGGCTTGAACCTGGTCAGTCACCAAAAGAGGCGGACCGCGGCATCACGCGGACCAGATAGCACATCGTCGCGGACCTTTCTTGGCGCGTTTTCGTCTGCACTACGCGAGCAGGATTGTTATCTTAGCCAGGCCCGGCCCGTTGGTCATTAGAGATGAAGTCCTTTTCTGCTGAGCTGTATTGGTGGCGACCTAGAGTACCGTCCAATAGCAATGCCTTGATCTCGCGACGGAGAACCAGCAGCCGTTCATGGTACTTCGGCTCACCGATTGCGAGCAGCGACTCGAATGGATTGTTACTCTTCAGCGCGGCGACGATTTCCGGACTTTTTGCCCGCCCTTGGTGCCGAATATCGGCCACTAGCAGACAGGTCACATCACCCGTTTTATCCAGGTTGTATTGCTTCGCATATGTAAACATCTTCTCTTTGAAGTTCGCAACCCCGATTGCGATCTGCACCAAGCGATGCGCCGGATCGCTTTGCGCCCAATGGATGAATTTCGCTGCCTGTATGACCTCGGTGTCCTCGATCTCTTTGAGTGAGGGATTGAGGTAGTCGATCAAAGCCACTGTTGAGTCGTCTGACTCTAGTGGATGCAGGCCAGTGTCCGTAATTTTGCAAACACGCTTCTCGTGTAGCGTTATATCGGGAAAATACTCGACCGCCAACGGCAACCCGAGCAATTCTCGTAAATACTTCACAAAATCTCCGTTTGGCACGTGCGCCGCGAACTGTAGAAAGGAGAATGTGAAGTGAGCCCGGTCGTAGGTATTTAGCGTATGATATAGCCCGCCTTCGGCCATCGCGGTCGGATGGATAAAATCAGCCCAAAATCCGAACCTGCCGCGAAACGCTGCACGATCATATTTGTACGCCGCCTTGCCGGTTAGATTGATGAGTCCTTTTCCACCGTCGTATGCGACTCGAGCGCCGATATAAAAGCGCTGGCCATCGATTTTGCCGTAATATTTGTTACCGGCTTCGAGTGAAAAGCTGACGATTTTCATATCGACTCCCGTAGTAGACATTGCGAACAAAAAACATTGCAGTAGGCCTTCACCGCGCCAGGTAATAATTTCGTGCGCCAAATGCTCGTTGGCGAGGTAGTTACCCGCCTTCGTCGGTTAGCGGATCAGAAACGTAACCGAACTATAAAAAGTAATGTCTATAGTCCCTAACCAAACTTTGGACAGCTCCGGTGTCAACGGGTTGCAATCGAATAGAACCTCCGTGCCCGGAAAGCCCAAAGATGGAGGAAGTGGGCCTGCAATTTGTGGGCGCCGGCCTGCGCTCGTCGGGGATGGGTAAAAAAGGACGGATCGATGCGACCTGGGTCGTGGCGCGCGAAGTTGATGCGCCTGCTAGCTAGAAACCCATCGAATGGCGCCTGCTGAGCAATCGCGTCGCGAGCACGCTGGGCTTGAAGTGTTCTGAATGCTTTCTCATACAACCCTCGAAAAGTTGGTCTCCAACTTTCCGGGGTCACTTCACTCCGCAAGGACGACGATCACAGCCTGGTGGCGTGCTCGCGCGTGGCGTGGAAGGTCAGCTTGGGCCAGCGTTCCTCGGTCAGGCGCAGGTTGACGTTGGACGTGGCCAGGTAGGCCAGGTTGCCGGCCGCGTCGTAGGCCACATTGTGTCCCAGCGCCGCTTCGAAGTCGGCCAGCACGCGCTTGTCGTCGCCGCTGACCCAGCGCGCGCTGCTGATGCTGGTGCCTTCGAACACGGCATCGACGCCGTATTCGTTGAGCAGACGGCTGGCCACCACCTCAAACTGCAGCACGCCGACCGCGCCGAGCACCAGGTCGCTGCCCTGGACCGGCTTGAACACCTGCACCGCGCCCTCCTCGCCCAGCTGCTGCAAGCCCTTGTGCAGCTGCTTGATCTTGAGCGGATTGCGGATGCGCACCGCGCGGAAAAAGTCCGGCGCGAAGTAGGGAATGCCGGTGAACTGCAGCATTTCGCCTTCCGAGAAGCTGTCGCCGATCTGCATATTGCCGTGGTTGGGCAGGCCGATGATGTCGCCCGCGTAGGCTTCCTCGACCTGCTCGCGCGAGGACGCCATGAACGTGACCACCGACGACACCTTGATCTCGCGTCCCAGCCGCAAATGCTTGACCTTCATGCCGCGCTCGAAGCGCCCCGAGCACACGCGCAGGAAGGCGATGCGGTCGCGGTGGGCCGGGTCCATATTCGCCTGGATCTTGAACACGAATCCGGAGAACGGCTGTTCGGTCGGCGCCACCACGCGCACGCTGGCGTCGCGCTCGCGCGGGGCCGGGGCCCAGTCCACCAGCGCCGACAGGATCTCGCGTACGCCGAAGTTGTTGATGGCCGAACCGAAGAACACCGGCGTCTGCACGCCCGACAGGAAGCGCTCCAGGTCGAAGGGATGCGAGGCGCCGTGCACCAGTTCCACTTCCATCTTGAGCTGCTCGATCTCGAGCGGGAACATCTCGGCCAGCTTGGGATTGTCGATGCCCTTGACGATCTCGAAGGCGCCGTCGGCCTTTTCCTCGCCGGCCTTGAACAGCATGATTTCGTCGCGCAGCAGGTGGTACACGCCGCGGAAGTTCTTGCCCATGCCGATCGGCCAGGTGACAGGCGCGCATTCGATCTTGAGCACCGATTCGAGCTCGTCCAGCAGTTCGAGCGGATCGCGCGTTTCGCGGTCCATCTTGTTCATGAAGGTGACGATCGGCGTGTTGCGCATGCGGCACACCGCCAGCAGCTTGATGGTCTGCGCCTCCACGCCCTTGGCCGCGTCGATCACCATCAGGGCCGAGTCGACCGCCGTCAGCACCCGGTAGGTGTCTTCCGAGAAGTCCTGGTGGCCCGGGGTGTCGAGCAGGTTGATGATGTGATCGCGAAATTCGAACTGCATCACCGAGCTGGCCACCGAAATGCCGCGCTGCTTTTCGATTTCCATCCAGTCGGAGGTGGCGTGGCGCCCGCTCTTGCGCGCCTTGACCGTGCCGGCCAGCTGGATCGCGCCGGAAAACAGCAGCAGCTTTTCGGTCAGCGTGGTTTTACCCGCATCCGGGTGGGAAATGATGCCGAAGGTGCGGCGGCGCTGCACTTCGCGCGCAATCACCGCCGCCGGCCGTGCCGTGCCGGCGCTGTCGCTGGTGTCTGTGGGGTCGATCGGAAGATCGGTCTGGTCGGCCATGTTGTCAGCCATTGTGCGGCCTCGATTTCAAAAATTTACAAAACCCTCGATTTTACCGAGTCTTGCCGCTGCCGTGTAAACAGAATGGCGCGCCGGCAGCCGGCCCGGGCGTGGTGTCCGCGCCACATCAAGGATTTGACAGTATTCCTTCAGGGAAATGTCAGCTTCACTTGCTACACTGCAACTGTCTAATACGGAGATCCCAGCACCATGAAAACAATTGCACGCGGCTTTAGCTTGATCGAACTGATGGTTGTCATCGCCATCGTCGGTATCCTGACGGCCGTTGCACTGCCAAGCTACAAGGATTATGTCACGCGCGGGCGCTTGACCGATGCCTTCAGCGGCCTGTCGACGGTGCAGCCGCAGATGGAACAGTTCTGGCCGACCAACCGCACCTTCGCCGGTTTCGACCGCATGCCCGCCAACACCGTGAACTTCACGTTTACGCTGTCCAATGCCACCCCGACCACCTACACCGTGACGGCGACCGGCATCGGCAACGCCGCCGGCTTCGCGTACACCATCGATCAATCGGGCACCCGCGCCACCACCGCCGTGCCTTCCGGCTGGAGCACCAACGCCACCTGCTGGGTCGATGCGAAGGGCGGAAAATGTACACAGTAAAACCGCTGCGGGCAGCCTGGTCCGCCGGCTTCACGCTGCTGGAGCTGTTCGTGGCGCTGTGCGTCATCTCCACGCTGCTGGCGATCGGCACCCCGCTGCTGTCGGACTGGGTGGCGGCCAACCGCGCCGCCAACGCCGTCGAGTTCTACGCCGACGGGTTTCGCCAGGCGCGCCAGCAGGCTCTCAGGTATAACAGCGCGAGCCGCCTGATCCTGAGCGAGAACGCCGGGAATCAGCAAATGGATTGGCAGATCGATGTCTGCTTCCCCACCCCGGCCCTGCCCTGCAATCAGAACTCCGGCGTCTGGTCCACGGCACTGGCGCCGGCCAGCAACGATCCGGCCGGCGCCGCCGGTTTCAAGTCGATGGTGCGCTCGGCCAGCGGCCTGCCCGGCACCGGCGTACTGACCCTGGCGTTCGCGCCGGACGGCGCCGACCAGATCTATTTCACCCCGCTCGGCTGGGTCGACCAGAC
>CBFGOU010000480.1:0-4296 GCA_965650445.1 uncultured Oxalobacteraceae bacterium
GCGTCGCCGCTGGAGCCGCCGCCGATCGAACTGAAGATGCCGGTGATGCCGGGCACCTGCATCGCGGCCAGGCGGGTCTGCTCGGCCACGGCGCGGGTTTCGTCCAGGGTCGAGCCGGGCGGCAGTTCCAGGTTGATCATGGTCTGGTTGCGGTCGGACGGCGGCACGAAGCCGGTCGGCAGCAGCGGCACCAGCATGATCGAGCCGATGAAGAACAGGCCCGAGCCGATCGCCGTGGCGAGGCGGTGGTTCAGGCACCATTTCATGGCCCGCATGTAGCGTGTCATGATCCAGCCGTCCTTCTCCGGACCATGCGGCAGCGGCTTGAGGATGTAGGCCGCCATCATCGGCGTGAGCAGACGCGCCACCAGCAGGGAAGCGAGGATCGCCAGCACGGCGGTCCAGCCGAACTGCTTGAAGAATTTGCCGGGGATGCCGCCCATGAAGGCGGTCGGCAGGAACACCGCCACCAGCGCGAACGTCGTGGCAATGACGGCCATGCCGATTTCGTCGGCCGCTTCGAGCGCCGCCTGCATCGGGGTTTTCCCCATGCGCAGGTGGCGCGAAATGTTTTCGATCTCGACGATCGCGTCGTCGACCAGCACGCCGACCACCAGCGCCAGCGACAGCAGGGTCACGGTGTTGAGCGTGTAGCCGAACCAGTACTGGCCGAGGAAGGCCGGAATTACCGACAGCGGCAGGGCGGCGGCGGCCACGATGGTGGCGCGCCAGTCGCGCAGGAACCACCACACCACCAGCACCGCCAGAATCGCGCCTTCGTACAGCAGTTCCATCGAACCGTCGAAGTTTTCCTTGACCGGCTCCGCGTTGTCGATCACTTCGCGCAGCACCACGTTTGGATGCTCTTTCTGCAGCTCGGCGATGGCGGCGCGCGCGCCTTCGGCTACGTCCAGCTCGCTGGCGCCCTTGGTACGGAACACTTCGAAGCCGACCACCTTCTTGCCATTCTGCTCGGCGATCGCGCGCGGCTCGGCCACGGTATCGGTGACGGTGGCGATCTGGTCGAGGCGCACGCGGCGCCCGTCGAGCAGCGGAATGTCCATGGCGGCCAGGTCCTGCGCCGTGTGCACGGTGGCGATGGTGCGCACCGACTGCTCGGCGCCGGAGATGTCGCCGCGTCCGCCCGGCGCTTCCTTCTGCACGTTGCGCAGCTGGCGCGAAACGTCGGCCGCGGTGGCCTTCAGGGCCGCCATGCGGGCGTCGTCGAGTTCGACCCGGACTTCGCGGTACACGCCGCCGACGCGCTTGACCGCGCCCAGGCCGGGCACCGACAGCAGGCGCTTGGACACGGCGTTGTCGACGAACCAGCTCAGTTCCTGGTCGTCCATCGGATTGCCGGGGCGGTTGGGCGCGGGGGCCGCGATAAAGGTCATGATCACCCGGCCGGCGGTGGAGGCCTTGGTGACGGTCGGGTCGCGCATTTCGGCCGGCAGGTCGGCCTTGACGCGGGCAACCGCGTCGCGCACGTCGTTGACGGCTTCGGCGATGTCTTTTTCGAGGATGAATTCGACGGTGATGGTGGCCACGCCGTCGAGTACCCTGGTGTAGATGTTCTTGACGCCTTGCAGCGAGGCGGCCGAATCCTCGATCTTGCGCGCCACTTCGGTTTCCAGCTGCGCCGGAGCGGCGCCGTCCAGCACTGCGGTGATGGTCACGATCGGCAGTTCGATGTCGGGGAAGTCTTGCACCTTGTTGGCCTTGTAGGCCAGCATGCCCGCCAGCGACAGCAGCGCGAACAGCATGATCGCCGGGATCGGGTTCTTGATCGAGAGAGATGAAAAGTTCATGGCGATTCCTTATTTGGCGCTGGCCACTTTTGCCGGCGCTGCCGCGACCGCGCGCACCAGGTCGCCGTCGTTCAGGAAGCCGGCGCCGCTGACCACCACCTGGGTGTCCGGCGTGACGCCGTTCAGCACTTCGATACGGTCGGCGAGGCGGCGCCCGGCCTGCACTTTCAGCTGGCTGACGCGCTGATCGGGGTTGAGGCGGAACACGTAACTGAAGCCGTCGCGCACGACGATGGCCTGCTGCGGCACCGTCATCGCGGCCGAGGTGCCGAGCTGGAACTGGCCGCTGGCGAACATGCCCTGCTTGAAGGGCGCGTTGACCGAGGTGCTGGGCGGCAGGTCCACATACACCAGCGCCGAGCGGGTTTGCGGATCGATGGTCGGGGCGATCATGCGCACCTTGCCGGTCAGTTCGCTGCCGTTGGCGGCGGTGACCGTGGCCAGGGTGCCGCGCTGGATGCGCGCCAGTTCGCTGGCGGTGACTTCGGCGCGCCATTCCAGGCGGCCCTGGCGGATCATGCGGAACAGTTCCGTGCCCGAGCCGACCACCGAGCCGACCGTGGCGCTGCGCGCCGAGATCACGCCGCTGTCGGGCGCCACCACGCGGGTGTACTTCAGGCGCAGCTTTTGCGAGGCCAGCGCCGCCTTGGCCGAGGCGATGCGCGCCTTGGCGGTGCTTTCGGCCGTCATGTACTGGCTGATCTGCTGGGCCGACAGCGCGCCCGAGCTTTGCAGGGCGCGCGCGCGCTGGGCGTTGGCGCTGGCTTCGCCGGCATTGGCCTGCGCTTCGGCCAGCGCCGCTTCGGCCTGGGCCACGTCGGCATTGATGGTGTCGGGCGAGAACACGGCCAGCACATCGCCTTTCTGGACGAGGTCGCCGACATTGACCCGCACCTCGGTCAGGCGCAGGCCGGCCAGTTCGCTGCCGATCACGGCTTCCTGCCAGGCGGCCACGTTGCCGTTCGCGGCCAGCTTGATCGGCAGGCTGGCCGCCGCAGGCTTGGTGGTGGTGACGGTCAGCGCCGGCTTGACCGGCGCCGCCTTGTCCTGCTTGTCGTCGGCGGCGTTCGAGTGCGGCGCAAGCGCGAGCAGGGCCGCCGAACCGATGGCGAGAGCGCCGATGACCAGCGCGGGAACGGTCTTCAATTGAAATTTTTTCATGATGGTCTGGTGGAGGTTCGGTTCGGAGGCGGTCATTGGGCGCTGGCGGTCCAGCCGCCGCCGGCGGCGCGGTACAGCGATACCCAGGCGCTGCTGCGTTCGCGCTGCAGGGTGACGACGGCGTTTTCCGCGGCCAGCTGGGTGCGGCGCGCGTCTTCCAGCTCGAGCAGGCTGCCGAAACCGTTCTTGTAACGGTCTTCGGCGGCGTGGAAGGAGGCGCGGTAACCGTCAAGCGCGGTCTGGGCGTCGGTGGCGCGGGCGGCGCTGCTGTCCAGGTTGACCAGGGCTTGCTCGACTTCGCGCACCGCCTGGCGCGCCTTGGCGCGGTAGGTGGCCACCGCACTGTCGTAGCGGGCTTCGGCGGCGTCGACATTGGCGCGGCGGCGGCCGGCGTCGAAGACCGGTACCGTCAGCGACAGCGGGCCGATGGTCCAGGCGTCGAGCTGGGTGTTTTCGCCGCCGCTGCGGAAGTTGGCTACGCCGATCTGGCCGGACAGGCCCAGACGCGGGAAGCGCTGCGCCTTGGCGCTGCCGACATCGTAGCTGGCCGCGGCCACGTCGCGCTCGGCGCTGAACACGTCGGGGCGCTGGGCCAGCACCTGGGCCGGCAGCGCGGCGATGGCGAGCGCCGGCGCCGGCACCGGCTTGGCCGCGCCCAGGCGGGCGCGCAGGTCGGCTTCGTCGAGCGCGCTCAGTTCGACCAGGCTTTTCACATCCAGATCGCACTGGGCGCGCTGCGCCGTCAGGCGGCTGTTGCCTTCGGCGGCCGAGGCGCGCGCCAGGGCCGCCGTGGCCGGCGCCTGGAATCCGGCATCGGCCGCCAGCTGGGTCAGGCGCGCGGTGTCGGCGCGCGAGGCCGCATCCTGCCGGGCCACCGCCAGCAACTGCTCGCAGGCGCGCAGGCTGTAGTACTGGTCGGCCACTTCGGCGGCGATGGCCACGCGGGCGTCGTGCCAGTTGGCTTGGGCGCCAACCAGGCGTTCCTGGGCCGCGTTGCGGCTCGCGCGGCCGCCGCCGAACAGGTCGATCTCCCAGGCGCTCTGAAAGCCCGCCTGCGAAGTGGTGCCGCCCGGCTGTACGCTCTGCTGGCTGGCGCGCGTGACGCTGGCCGCGCCATCGAGGCTGGGCAACAGGGCCGCGCCGGCGGCCACGCGCTCGGCACGCGACTGGGCCAGGCGCGACTGGGCCGCCGCGACGGTAGGACTGGCCGCCTGGGCCGCTTCGACCAGCTGCACCAGCAGCGGATCGCCCTGCTGGCGCCACCACTGGCTCAAGTCGGTCAGGCTGCCGTTGTGCGGCAGCGGGGCTTGCCAGGCGGCGGGCAGGG
>CBFGOU010000481.1:0-4251 GCA_965650445.1 uncultured Oxalobacteraceae bacterium
CTCGTCGTCGCGCTCGCCGTCGCGCGGCTGCACGCCCCGGTCGGGCTCGCTCAAGGCCTGGCGCGCCTGGCCGAACAGCTGGCCGAAGCGCGCGCCGGCCGTGTCGGCGGCCGGCGGCGTTTGCGCCACCACGATGCGCAGTTCGCGCGGCGAGCGGATGCGGGTCATCAGTGCCTCCGTTTACAGGCCGAGCCGTCCGACCGGGCGCAGGTCGATCTCGCCCAGTTCCTGGAACGAATACACCTGCAGCCACTGCAGGCGCTGCGAGATCATGCGGCGGAAATAGCGCCGGATGTCCATCGACGTGACCACCGCCAGATGCGGCGGCGGATTGGCGCCGACCAGCCTCTCCAGGGAGGCCAGCAACTGGTCGATCTGCTGCGGTTCCAGCGTCAGGTAATTGCCTGCCGGGGTCTGCTTGATCGCCTGGCGGATGGTTTGTTCGACTTCGACGTCGAGCACGATCGCCGACAGCTGGCCGCCGCCGCCGGTGGCGCGGTGGGCGATGAAGCGGCCCAGGTCGCCGCGCACGTATTCGGTCAGCAGCAGCAGGTCTTTCTCTTTGGAACCCCAGTTCACCAGGCTCTCGAGGATGGCGCGCTGATTGCGGATCGGCACGTGTTCCTCGAGCAGGCGCTTGAGCACCTCGGCGATGCGCAGCACCGGCATGACCTTTTGCACTTCAGCAACAAGTCCCGGATACTCGGTGCCGACCCGGTCGAGGATCCACTGGGTTTCCTGCACGCCGATGAACAGGTGGGCGTGCGCGCGCACTGCCGCGCCCACGGCCTCGGCCAGCGCGCGTTCGGCGCGTTCCGGTTTGGCCGGCAGCTCGAGCGCCGGCTGCGGGACATCGTGCAGCATGATCTCGCAAGCCATGCCGTCCAGGGTATCGGTGGTCCACACGGCGGCGCGCGGGAACGGCAGCCCCAGTTCATCGACCAGGGCGCTGCGGGCGGCGCCGAGGGCGCGGTTGAACTCGGCAGCATCGAGGCGCTCGGCCAGCGCCGGCGCCAGCCGCACCGACAGCGGGGCGGAAAACGCCGGCGCCTGCGCGGCAATGGTCGGGGTCTGGCCCTTGGCGCCCTCGGCGCGCAGCGCGGACAGTTCCGGGCCGGCGGCCGGCTGCAGGTCCTGGCTCTGCTTGCCCATCAGGCGCGCGCCCATGAACAGCGCCACCGCCAGCAGGAGGAACATGACCCATGGAAATCCCGGCACCATCGCGAAGCCGACCAGCATGGCCGCGGCGCTGTAGAGCGCGCGCGAATTGGTGGCCAGCTGCTTGACGATCTCGGTGCCGAGCGAACGCGGTTTGCTGTGTTCATCGGACACGCGGGTGATCAACACGCCGTCGGCGACCGAAATGAGCAGCGAGGGAATCTGCGAGACCATCGCGTCGCCCACCGACAGCACGGCAAAGCGGTTGGCCGCGTCGCCCGCGGTCATGCTGTGGTAAGTCACGCCGATGATGATGCCGGCCACGATATTGACCATGGTGATCACCAGCCCGGCGATGGCGTCGCCCTTGACGAACTTCATGGCGCCGTCCATGCCGCCGTGCAGCTGGCTCTCGATCGACAGCATGGTGCGGCGGCGCTGCGCCTCCTCGGCGGTCAGGTTGCCGGCGCGCACGTCGGCGTCGATACTCATCTGCTTGCCGGGCATCGCGTCCAGCGTGAAGCGGGCGCCGACCTCGGCCACGCGCTCCGACCCCTTGGCGATGACGATGAACTGGACGATGGCGATGATCAGGAACACCACCAGGCCGACGACCAGGTTGCCGCCGACGACCAGCTCGCCGAAGCTTTCGATGATGTGGCCGGCCTCGGCATGCAGCAGGATCGACTTGGTCGAGGCGATGTTCAGCGACAGCCGGAACAGCGTGGTGAACAGCAGCAGCGACGGGAACGAGTACAGCGAGGTCGCGTTGGGGATGTACAGCGTGACCATCAGCAGCAGCACGCTGATCGTGATATTGAGCGCCAGCAGGCCGTCGATCACGACGGTCGGCAGCGGCAGGATCATCAGGGCGATCACCGCGACGATGAGTACGGCGATCGAGACTTCCCCTCCCAGGTCGTTCAGGCGGAATGATTTCATGGGCTACCTCTCTGTCACGGTGTTGGGGCTCGGGGCCCGCATGTCCTCGACCCACGCCAGCACGGCGGCGACCGAATCGAACAGCGGTTCCGGAATGGCGTCGTTGACGGCCACGAGGAACAGCGCGCGCGCCAGCGGCGGGTTGCCGACGATCGGCACGCCGAAGCGCATGGCCTGTTCGCGGATCACCCTGGCGTCGCCGTCGACGCCCTTGGCGATCACGCGCGGCAGGCCCGTCTCGCCGGGGTCGTAGCGCAGCGCCACCGCGTAGTGGGTCGGGTTGACCACCACCACGTTGGCGTTGGCCACCGGCTCGTTCGGCTCGGAGTTGGCGAATTCGCGGCTGAGCTTGCGGCGCTCGTTCTTGATATGCGGATCGCCCTCGGAATCCTTGTTCTCGCGCTTGACCTCGTCCTTGCTCATCTTGTGGTCGCGCAGGAACAGCCAGTACTGGATGCCGTAATCGGCCACGCCGATGATCGCGTAGAGCACGCCGGCCACGCCGAACACCTTGCACAGCACGCCCCAGGCGATGTCGTCGAGCGCGGTGAGCGGCTGGTAGACCACCCCGATCACCAGCGGGATCAGCAGCATCACGGTGCGGTACAGCACCGCACCGATCAGCAGCGCCTTGAGCACGGTCTTGAGCAGGTCGATGAGCGAGCGCACCGAAAAGATGCGCTTCAGGCCCGACACCGGGTTGATCGCGTCGAACTTCAGTTCAAGCGGCTTGAACGAGGTTTGCAGTCCGACCTGGGCCGCCAGCGAGACGACGGCCGCCAGCGCCGCGACGGCCACGATCGGCAGCACCAGGAACAGCGCGTGGGTGGCCGCCTCGGTGAACGCATCGGCCACCCGCAGATCGTTCTGCGCGCGCTTGACGTCCAGTCCGGCGAGCATCAGCTGGCGCAACTGTTCGGCCATTTGCGGTCCGGCCAGCGAAAAGCCCAGCGAGGCGCACAGCAGGATCGCGGCGAACGGCAGGTCGGTACTCTTGCTGGTCTCGCCGTCGCGGCGCGCGTCGCGCAGCTTCTTGTCACTGGGTTGTTCGGTTTTTTCTTCGGACATGCTGATTCCTGATCCGGTTACACGATGGGGTATGCGGCATTGTCGGCCGCCCGGCGCGTGCGGCACCCCGGCGCGCGCGAAGCGCTGGCCGCTTTGGCGAACCCGGGCCGGGCGAAGCAGGTCCTTCGTTCGGCGCGCTGGCGTTTCGTCTTTGGCCGGCCGGGCGGCGCTGCGGGACGGTAAGGTGTCTGCATTGCCGCGCTGTTCATAGCGGCCCACCCCAAGAGGAGCGAACCATGTCCCTGACACAATGCAGCAATCGCCTGATTTCGGCGCTGATCGAGGTTTTGATGTACGGCGCCAAGCATGGCCACCTGGAGCAGTCGGAGCGGGTCCTGACCGCCTTGCACATCCTGCGGCCCAATTTCGTCGAACTGCACGCCTACGACGCCTGGATGATGATCCGGCGCCACGATTTCGCCGGCGCCCTGCGCTTTCTGCGCGATCTCGAGCAGCGTCCCCTGCGCGGCGCGTTCGGCCCCTATGTCAACGCCTTGCTGGCCGTGTCGCTGTGCGGCCTGGAGGATCCGTCGTGGCGCGCCTACGCCAACGACGTCGTCAGCCGCAACGAGGACCAGGATTCGGTCGATATCGTCAATGCGCTGTTGGGCAAGGCCGCCGCGCGCCGTGCCGCCAGCCCCGAAGCGCAGGTCGACCTGGCCGAACTGCAGAAGATGATTCAGCAGCGCCACCTGCGCGCCTAGGAGGCCGGCCATGACCATCCCTATCCAGCCTTTGCCGCCGATCAGCACCCTGCCGCCGCTGCCGTCCACCCCGCAGGTGTCGGCGCCGGCGAACGTGAACGCGCCGTCCAGCAGCGAGCTGGGCGACCTGTTCCGCAGCAAGCTCGACGCCGCACGCATGGCCCCGCCCGACGCCTCGCGGGTGCACGGGCCGTCGGTCATGACGGAAACGGTCACGCGCCAGGACCAGGCGTTTGCCCAGATGGGCGGGCGCATCGACCGCTTCGCCGCCGAGGCGCCGTTCATGACGCAGCAGGAGCTCGTCGGCGCCACCACCAAGATCCAGTTCGACGCCGCCCAGATGGCCTGCAAGATGTACGGCGGCCAGATGGTGGCCCAG
>CBFGOU010000482.1:0-4244 GCA_965650445.1 uncultured Oxalobacteraceae bacterium
CCACCATCCGCATCGGCGCCGCGCCCGCCGGCGCGTGGGTGACGGCGCGCACCGACCACTCGGTCCGTCCCGGCCAGAGCACCACCATCGTTGCCTGGCCCACCATGGCCAACAGCACGGAAACCGTCCGCAGCATGACCTGGAGCCAGGTCTCCGGCCCGACGGTGACCTTGAATCCGGACGACGATTACGGCACGCTGACCATTACCGCGCCCCAGGCCAGCACCGACACCGCGCTCAAGTTCCGCGTCACCCTGACCGCCAGCAGCGGGCGGATCGATTCGGACGACGTCACCATCTCGGTCGATCCCCAGAGCGCGGCGCCGACCGGCGCCATCTTCGACATTACCGAGCGCGTGCATCCATTCCGCCAGGCCGCGCGCTACGCGCCGGTACTGGCGCGCTGCACCTACAACAACGCCCTGTACTACCGCCAAGACGGCGACAATCTGTGCACCGCCGCCACCTTGCCGCTGCTGCAAGCCGAAGCCGGCACCGGCGCCGTTCCCACGGTCGAGCAGATCATGGGCCGGGTGCTGGTCTCGCACGACTACCTGGGCACCAACTTTGAGCAATTCCTGCTGACCCAGGATCCCAACAGCGACTTTCGCCGCATGCTGGCCGGCGCCAGCGCCATCGTGATCGGCTCGCACGTGCGCCCGAGCTTTTATACGCCGGCCACCGGGGCGATTTATCTCGATGCCAATTACCTGTGGCTGAATGCGTCCCAGCGCGACCTGGTCAACGGGGTGCCCGATTACCGCCTGGCCTACGCGCGCCAGCTCAACTACACCCTGCTGGGGCGCCAGGTCCGCAACAACAATTATGCGCGCCGCAGCGTGTCGTACTGGGACCGCGAATCGCGTTCCACGCCGGAACTGCTCAACGACCTGGGGCCGCTGCTGTACCACGAGCTGGCCCACGCCGCCGACTATATTCCGCCGACCGCGCGCGATCTCATCGGCACCCGCTCGATCTGGGACAACGTGATTCCGCGCCTGGTCGACCGCACCTTGGCCTCGGACCTGCTGGCGCAGCAGTATCCGCTGCGTTCGGCCACGATGAAGGCGCTGGGGCAGGTGCTGTACGAGGGTGCCACCGCCACCGCCGAACAGAAAGCCTACACGGCGGCGCAGGTCGGCGCCTTCTTCGCCGCCGACGTGGCTTCCGATGACTACGCCTATGCCATTAACGCTGGCGACAATTCGCGCGAAGACCTGGCCATGCTGTTCGAGGAATTCATGATGGGCTACCGCCACGAAATCCGCTACGACGTCGCCTATAGCAGTGTGTATGCGGATAGCGTCAGCAGCGACGACATGGTGGTGGCCTGGGGCGAGCGCGGCCGCATTGCCGAGCCGGCCATCAAGCCGCGCATCAAGCTGGTCCTGCAGCGCGTGGCGCCGTGGATCGACGTGAGCGCAGTCGACAAGTTGCCGGCCCCGGTGCTGATGAGAGCCGGCGCGACCTGGCGCGACAATCTGTGGCAGCCGGGCCTGACCTCCAATGCTGCGTCGATGGCGAAGCAATCGGCCCAGCGCATCGGCACCCCGGCCCAGCGCGCCCAGCGCACCCGCGAGGACCTGCAGCGGCGTCCGTACCGCTAAGTGACGGTCAGCCGTACGCGCCGCCCGTGTACAGCAAATCGAACAGGCGCGAAATGGTGCCGATCAGGAAGACCGTGCCCACCAGCATGGTCGCCACCAGCAGCAGCGCCAGCGGCCAGGACGAGGCCGATGTGCGCCCCGAGCCCGGGTTGTAGCGCTGGTCCCAGGCCTGGTCGCTGGCCAGGCCGATGATCAGCGCTTCGACAAAGCCGGCAATGGCCGACACCAGCAGCGGCAGCAATTTGTAGAAGCTGTTGGCCTGCGGCGCCAACCCGATCACCAGGCCGCACAGAGGCAGGCTGCACACGTGGAGCAGGCCCAGCCGGTCGAGCGCGCCGCGCAGGTAGAAGCGGTGGGCGCCCACCGCGCCCAGCAGCAGGGCGAGCAGGGTGGCGAGGGTTTTATTCTTGTGCGGCGCTGGCATAGGGTTCTTGGAAGGCGGAAAACCTGCAAGTATCGGCCAAAAGCGGCCCTGGCACAGCAGTTTTTTGCAGCCTTGACAGTATTCAGGCCCGGATCAGGCCCGGATCAGATGGCGCCGCTGGCCGAAATGAGCGATAATCTTTGATTCGGCCCGAACTGCGCGCCTGTTGTCATTAACGCTTGCTGCTGCGCGGCATAGCGCGCTATAATTGTCGGCTTTTTCCGCCCAGCACAACTTTTTGGAATTATTATGGTCGTTATTCGTTTAGCTCGTGGAGGCGCCAAGAAGCGCCCGTTCTTCAACATCGTTGCAACGGACTCGCGCAATCGCCGCGACGGCCGCTTCATCGAGCGCATCGGTTTCTACAACCCGATGGCAGCCGGTGGCGAAGTTGGCCTGCGCATTGCAGCCGACCGTCTGGCTCACTGGCAAGGCGTTGGCGCACAACTGTCGCCAACCGTGGCCCGTCTGGTCAAGTCGCAGCCTGCAGCTTAAGTCTGGTCCTGGTTTGAACGAGTCGGCAGCACCCGGCGACCTGACCCAGGTCGGCTATATTTCCGGCGCGTTCGGCATCACCGGTTCGATCCGCGTGACGCCGTTCTCGACCGACGCGGATGCGCTGTTGACCGTGAAAACCTGGTGGCTGGACAAACCCAGCCTGCAGTCCGTCAAGGTACGGACGGCAAAGATGCACGGTGGTGAGGTAGTCGCCCAGATTGTGGGCATGCTCGGGCGGGATGCCGCGGAAGCGCTGAAAGGCGCCGCCGTGTCGATCCCGCGCAGTGCATTTCCTCAACTGCCGGAGGATGAATATTACTGGTCCGATCTGATCGGGCTGGATGTGGTAAATCTGCAAGGCGAGGCCCTGGGCCGCGTCGCCGACATGATGCACAATGGCGCGCAATCGATTTTGCGCATCACCCCTGTGCCGGCCGGCGAGGACGACAAGGTCCCCGAGCGCCTGATCCCGTTTGTCGACCATTTCGTCAAGACTGTCGATCTGGCCGGCAAGACGATCACCGTCGACTGGGGTCTGGATTATTAAGCCTGGCAACAAGGAGCAGCGCGATGCAGTTTGACGTCATCACCCTGTTTCCGGAAATGTTCGCCGCGTTGACGCAGTCGGGGGTGACCCGCCGCGCCTTCGAGCAGAAGCGCTGGGGCCTGTCGACCTGGAATCCGCGCGATTTCACCACCGACAATCACCGCACCGTCGACGACCGCCCGTATGGCGGCGGACCGGGGATGGTGATGCTGGCCAGGCCGCTGGAAGCTGCCATCGGCGCGGCCAGGCAGCGCCAGGTGATGCAGGAATTGCCGGTGCCGCGCGTGGTGTTCATGTCGCCGCAGGGTAAGCCCTTGACCCACGAACGGGTCATGCAATTGAGAGAAGAGCCAGGCCTGGTCCTGCTGTGCGGACGCTACGAAGCGGTCGACCAGCGTTTGCTGGACCGCTGCGTGGACGAGGAAATCAGCCTGGGCGACTTTGTGCTGTCGGGCGGCGAATTGCCGGCGATGGCGCTGATGGATGCGGTGGTGCGGCAATTGCCCGGCGTACTGAACGACGATGCCTCGGCGGTCGAAGACAGTTTCGTCAACGGTTTGCTCGATGCGCCGCATTACACCCGTCCGGACAATTATGATGGGGTGGCGGTGCCGCCGGTGCTGATGGGTGGCAACCATGCCGAGATCGTCAAGTGGCGCCGCCAGCGCATGCTGGAAGCGACCGCGAAGAAACGGCCCGATCTGCTGGCCAAGGCGCGCAGCGCCGGGCAGCTGACGAAAGCCGATGAACAGTTTTTGTCAGGTTTATAGTTCGCTAGAAAACCTGAACAGCCCGCAGGCATGTTGCCGGTGTGGCTAACCCCATCCTCTACTGGGCGAAGGTAGCGCCAGCACGATGGTTTTCGGAGTATTAAAAATGAATCTGATTCAACAACTTGAGCAAGAAGAGATTGCCCGTCTGGGTAAGTCGATTCCTGACTTCGCACCTGGCGACACCGTCGTCGTCAACGTCAACGTCGTCGAAGGCACCCGCAAGCGCGCCCAGGCATACGAAGGCGTCGTCATTTCCCGTCGTAACCGTGGCCTGAACTCGAACTTCATCGTTCGCAAGATCTCGTCGGGTGAAGGCGTGGAGCGTACGTTCCAGCTGTATTCGCCGCTGATCGCGTCGATCGAAGTCAAGCGTCGTGGCGATGTGCGCCGCGCCA
>CBFGOU010000483.1:0-4244 GCA_965650445.1 uncultured Oxalobacteraceae bacterium
CCAACCCGGCCGTCGGGGTCGCCTTCGACTCCCTGTTCGCCGGCGGCAGCGCCTGCTTTTTCGAAGAGACCGGCGAACTGGTGGGCTGCGAATTCCACATGAAGCGGCGCGCCGTGACGCCCGAACTGGGCGACGAAATCGTCAGGACGGTGGAGAAGGCCGCGCGCTACTACACCATCATGGGCCACGGCAGCTTCGCGCCGGGTAACGCCGATGGCGGCCTCACCACCCAGGAAGAAAAGTCCCTGGGTGCCTACGCCAAGAGCGGCGCCTCGCCGATCAGCGGCATCCTCAAGCCGGGCGACCAGCCATGGGGCGGCGGCCTGTACCTGCTCGATGTGGTGCCCGACGGCGAACCGCGCTTCGGCTTCCCCAACATTTCCGACAATGCCGAGATCGTCGAACTGATCGCCTGCGGCGCGCACATCACGCTGTTTACCACCGGGCGCGGCTCGGTGGTCGGCTCGGCCATCTCGCCGGTCATCAAGGTCTGCGCCAACCCAAACACCTATCAGCGCCTGTCCGACGACATGGACGTCAACGCCGGCCGCATCCTCACCGGCGAGGCCACGCTGGACCAGGTCGGCGCCGAGATCGTCGATCTGGTCAAGCGCGTCGCCAACGGCGAAGCGAGCCGTTCCGAAGAGCTGGGCCACCAGGAATTCATCCTCACCTACAAGCAGTTCGAGCCGGTCGGCCCGGGCTGCCATCCGCTGAGGGCCGCCTGAACATGGGGGATGTCGCGTTGAGCCGTCTCGGCCTTGGCTGCGCGCAGCTGGGCGGCCTGTACGCCGCCATGAGCGACGCGCAGGCCCAGGCCGTTGTGGATGCGGCCTGGGACGCCGGCGTGCGCTACTTCGACACCGCACCGTATTACGGCTTCACGCTGTCCGAGCGCAGGCTGGGCGCGGCGCTGCGCCAGCGTCCGCGCGGCGAATACATGATCAGCACCAAGGTCGGCCGCCGCATGCATCCCGACGCCAGCGTGCGCCCGGGCGAATCCGGCTGGGCCGAACCGCTGCCGTTCCGCCCGCATTACGACTACACCTACGACGGCATCCTGCGTTCGCACGAGGACAGCCTGCAGCGCCTGGGCCTGGAAAGCGTCGACATCCTGTACGTGCACGACATCGGCGCCTGCACGCACGGCGAACGGCACGATCACTACTGGTCGCAGCTGACCTGCGGCGGCGGCTTTCGCGCGCTGATGCAGCTGCGCGAACAGGGCCGCGTGCGCGCCATCGGCCTGGGCGTGAACGAATCGGACGTCATACTCGCCGCCATGCAGGAGTGCCAGCTCGATTGCACCTTGCTGGCCGGCCGCTACACCTTGCTGGAACAGGCCGCGCTGGCACCGCTGCTGGAAGCCTGCGCGCGCAACGGCAACGCCATCGTCGCCGGCGGCGTATTCAACTCGGGCATCCTGGCTGGCAACCGCAAATTCAATTACGAAGACGCACCGGCCGACCTGCTCGCGCGGGTCGAACGCATCGAAGCCGTATGCCGCCGCTTCGGAGTGCCGCTGCAGGCCGCGGCGCTGCAGTTCCCTCTGGCGCATCCGGCCGTGGCATCGATCCTGACGGGGGCGCAGAGCGCCGACCAGTTGCGCCAGAACGCCGCGTGGCTGGAGCACGCCATCCCCGCCGGGCTGTGGCAGGCGCTCAAGCAGGACGGCCTGCTCGACGAGCGCGCGCCGGTACCGGAGGGAACATGATGCGCGTCGACGCTCACCAGCACTTCTGGCGCCTGGCCGACCGCGATGGCGCATGGCCGCCTGCCACGCTGACCGCGATTTACCGCGACTTCCTGCCCGCCGACCTGGAAGCCACCCTCGCGCGCCACAACATCGGCAAAACCGTGCTGGTGCAGTCGCTGCCGACCGAAGCGGACACCCATTTCATGCTCGACCTGGCGGACCGGTTCAGCTTTATCGGCGCCGTGGTCGGCTGGACCGACCTGAAAGCCGCCGATGCGCCGCAGCGCATCGCCGCGCTGGCGCGCCACAGCGCCTTGCGCGGCTTGCGGCCGATGCTGCAGGAGCTGGAGGACGACTGGATCGCCGACCCGGCGCTGGCGCCGGCGGTGCACGCCATGCAAGCGCATGGCCTGACCCTGGACGCGCTGGTGCTGCCGCGCCAGCTGCCGGCACTGCTGACATTCGCCGAACGGTTTCCCGAGCTGCCGATCGTGATCGATCACGGCGCCAAGCCGCTCATCGCACAAGGCGAGATCGACGCGTGGCGCGCGCAGATGGTGCGCCTGGCCGCGCTGCCGCAGGTCTGCTGCAAGCTCTCCGGCATGGTCACCGAAGCCGGGCCGGCATGGAACACAGGTGAGCTGCAACCCTACGCCGACACGATCGTCGGCGCATTCGGCCCGGCGCGCGTTATGTGGGGCAGCGACTGGCCGGTGCTCGATCTGGCCGCCGATTACGGCCGCTGGGTCGCGGTAAGCGAAACGCTGCTGGCCGCGCGCAGCGAAGCCGAGCGCCAGGCCATCTTCGGCGGCACCGCCGCTGCTTTCTACCGCATCCAACAAACTCTTTTGCGGGCCACGCCATGACGCTGCGACTGGCAGGAAAAACCGCGCCGGTGACTGCCGCCGGCCAGGGTATCGGCCGCGCCACCGCACTCCTGCCCGGCATGCTGGCGCAGAAAAAGGGCTCTATCATCAACATGGCCTCGATCGCGTCGAGCGTGAAGTTCGCGCCCAACCGCTTCATTTACACTACCACCAAGGCCGCCGTGATCGGCATGACCAAGGCGGTGGCGGGCGACTTCGTCACCTCGGGCGTGCGCTGCAACGCGATCTGTCCTGGCACCGTGGATTCGCCATCGCTGCGCCAGCGCATCGACAAGCAGGCCCGCGACAGCGGCCAGCCGCTCGACGAAGTCACGCGCGCGTTCGAGCAGCGCCAGCCCATGGGCCGGGTCGGCACCCCCGAGGAAATCGCCGCGCTGGCGCTGTACCTGGCGTCGGACGAATCGGCTTTCACCACCGGCACCGCGATGCTGATCGACGGCGGCTGGTGTAATTAATTAATCGTTTTTACTCCAGAAGGAATGCAATGAAATTACTGCGCTTTGGCCCCAAGGGCAATGAGAAGCCCGGCCTGCTCGATTCGCAGGGCACCGTGCGTGACCTGTCCGGCGTCCTGCCCGACCTGACCGCTAGCTCGCTTGGCCGCGACGCGCTGGCGCGCCTGCGCGCGATCGATCCGGCTTCGCTGCCGGCGGTCGCCAATCCAGGCCGCATCGCCCCGATCCTCGCCGACATCGGCAAGTTCCTGTGCGTGGGCCTGAACTACTCGGACCACGCGGCCGAATCGGGCATGGCGGTGCCAGCCGAGCCAGTGCTGTTCATGAAAGCCACCAGCGCCATC
The DNA here is from genome assembly GCA_965650445.1 of uncultured Oxalobacteraceae bacterium. GTDB lineage: Bacteria > Pseudomonadota > Gammaproteobacteria > Burkholderiales > Burkholderiaceae_D > Telluria_A. The sequence goes on from CBFGOU010000483.1 coordinate 3,383, forward strand.
ATCGGCGCCAACGACGCCGTCGTGCTGCCCAAGGATTCGAAGAAGAGCGACTGGGAAGTCGAACTCGGCGTGGTGATCGGCACCCGCGCGCGCTACGTCGACATCGACCAGGCGCTCGACCATGTGGCCGGCTACTGCGTGGTCAACGACCTGTCCGAGCGCGAGTATCAGCTCGAACGCGGCGGTACCTGGGACAAGGGCAAGGGCTGCGATACCTTCGGCCCGGTCGGCCCATGGCTGGTGACGGCCGACGAAGTGCCGGACCCGCAGAACCTGGACATGTTCCTGGAAGTGAACGGCCAGCGCTACCAGAACGGCAACACGCGCACCATGGTGTTCGACGTGGCGCATCTGGTCGGCTACATCAGCCGCTTCATGACGCTCAATCCGGGCGACATCATCAGCACCGGCACTCCGCCGGGCGTGGGCCTGGGCCAGAAGCCCGATGCGGTGTACCTGAAGGCCGGCGACAAGATCCGTCTCGGGATCAGCGGCCTGGGTGAGCAGAACCAGACCGTGCACGCCTGGAGCGAAGCGCTGATCGACGAGTAAAAGGCAGCAGGCAAACCCACGCGGACCCCGCGCAAGACGGGGCGCGTGACCGGGCGCACCGCGCCCACTTGGAGGAGCAGGTATGGTGGAGCAGGAAGTACTGCTGGCTTTGCGTGGTATCACCAAGCGCTTTCCGGGCGTGGTGGCACTCGATGGCGTCAGTCTCGACTTGCGCGCGGGTGAAGTGCACGCGCTGTGCGGCGAGAACGGCGCCGGCAAGTCGACCCTGATGAAAATTCTCAGCGGGGTCTATCAGGCCGACGCGGGCGAGATCGTGTATCAAGGCAGGCCTGTACGCTTTGCCTCCAGC
>CBFGOU010000484.1:0-4243 GCA_965650445.1 uncultured Oxalobacteraceae bacterium
AGGAAGAGCTGCGCGACCAGATCATCCAGAAGGCCATCGACATCGCCTGCCTGCAGGACCCGTTGCCATCGGATGCCGCTTCCTTCAACAAGCGCAAGGAAGAGGGCAAGTCGCGTCTCGGACTGCTGGTCAACGAGATCGCCCGGCTGGTGTCGCAGATCCTGACCGAGTTTCACGGCCTGCCGAAGAAGCTTCAAAACATCAACCCGCAAGCCGCAGCGGATATCCAGACGCAGCTGCAAGGCTTGCTCCACAAGCGTTTTGTGGCGGACAACGACTACGCGCAACTTGCGCATTTCCCGCGCTACTTAAAAGCAGTGAATGTGCGTCTGGAAAAGCTGCGTGGCGACGTCAGCCGTGATACCCGCCTGATGGCCGAATGGACCCAGTCGGCCAGCCACTTCATGCGGGCGGCGAAGGACAGGCTGGCCGGGAAAAACACCGATCCGAAAATGGTGGAGTTCCGCTGGATGCTGGAAGAACTGCGCGTGTCCTTGTTCGCGCAGGAACTTCGTACTCCGATGCCGATTTCTGCCAAGCGCCTGCAAAAGGTGTGGGAGTCGATGCAGCGCTGAGCGGCGCGCGCTTTGCCGTGCCGGGCACGACACCGCTGGCGCGCCGCTGCGCTGGGCCGCCGCTACATGCCGGCCCCCATGCCGGCGCCGCTGCCTTGCACCGGCGGTATGCCGCCCATGCCGCTGGAGACGGGCGAGGTGCCATAGAAAGCGTGGATCTGGTCCGACCAGCCGATATCGCTCATGTCCGGCCACACGTCGGGATCGAAGCCCGGTGCGTTTTTCAGGCGCTCCTTGTCGACGTCGAGCACGAAGCGCTTGTTTTGCGTATCGAGATGCAGGGCTTGCCACGGTACGGCGAACAGCTTTTCGCCCATGCCGAGAAAGCCGCCGAAGGACAACACCGCATACGCCACTTGCCCGTTGCGGGTATCGAGCATGATTTCCTTGATGTCTCCGAGATTTTCTTCTTGCCCGTTGACAACTGTATCGCCAATGAGCGTGTCGGCACCCATCAGCGCCGGACCCGGGCCGGCACCGCCGGTGTCCTTGTACATGCCATATTTGTCGCGGTCGAGATAAGTCATCGTCGTTCTCCTGTCATCTGTATTGGGTTGTCGGTGGAAAGCGCTTTGCGCACCAGAACAGCGTAGGTTTCCGGCCACATCGCGGTTTGATTTACCTCAATCGTGCCCGGGCCTGTCCGACAGGATCCGCCCGGTGGTTTTACTGTTGAGTTGGCGGTATGCGCGCCAACGCACAGACCAAAACTTGTGAGAACGTCATCCTCACAAAAAAACACGGAGAACCCCACCATGATGTTTGTTACCTCGCGCTGCAGCAATGCCGGCCCGCTCGGCAAGCCCATTCCGACCCGCTCGTTCGCGGCGTTTCTGTTCGCCCGCCTGCACAGCCGTGCCATTGCCCGCTTGCGATGGTGAAGTCGAGCAAGCCCTGGCTGCGCAGCCTGCTGCGCGCCGGGAAAAAACAGCAGCGCAGCAATGCCCGCGTGCTGGAGATTCTGCTGGCCCCGCCAACTCCCGCCAAGCCGCGCCAGGCGGCCACACGCAAGGCGCCATCCCCGCTCGCCAAACCGCTCGACCTGGTGCGTGCGTCGGCGCCGGCCAGCGTGCCGCGTGCGCCGCTCGCTGCGGTGGCGCCGGCCGGCGGCAAGTGGCTGACATCGCATTGCGCGGTTGCGGCCAAGCCGGGCGCGCTAACGCTGCGGTGCTTGAGTTACTGGCTGTACCTGCCCGAGTGCGCGCCGGGGGCGGCGGGCTGGCCGCTGGTGGTGATGCTGCACGGCTGCGATCAGAGCGCAACCTTGTTTGCCCAGGGAACGCGCATGAACGGGCATGCGGAAAAGGCCGGCTACGCGGTCCTGTACCCGCAGCAGTCGCTGGCCAGCCATCCGCAGCGCTGCTGGAAATGGTACGACCGCGCTACCCAGCAGGGTGGTGGCGACGTGAGGACGCTGGTGGCGATGGTGCAAAAGGTGCTCGGCGCTTACCCGATCGACCGAAGCCGCGTGTATATCTGCGGCATGTCGGCCGGGGCCGGGATGGCCCATATCATGGCGCTCAACCATCCTGAACTGTTCGCCGCACTCGGCATGCATTCGGGACCGCTGTTCGGCGCCGGCCACAGCGCGGTGGGGGCGCTGGCGGTGATGCAGCACGGCGCCGGCGGGCGGGCCGACGGCGCCATTGCCGAAGTGCTGGCGCGGCGGCCGGATTTTCCCGTGTTGCCGACCGTGCTGATCCAGGGCGACGACGATCCGGTGGTGCGGCCGGTCAATCATGCCCTGTTGGAACGGCAGATCATGCTGCTCAACCGGCTGGCGCCGGACAGCCGCATCGAGGTAGTGCACAAGCCCGGCAACCGGCGCAGTCATCCGTACTGGCTGCGCGACGTGTACCGTGGGCGCGCGTTGATGCTGCGGGTGGCGCGCATTGCCGAACTCAAGCATGCCTGGAGCGGCGGCGACCAGCAGCTGTCCTTCAATTCCGGGGCGGGGCCGGATGCCAGCAAAATGCTGCTGGATTTTATCCGGCGTCACCGGCGCGTGTGATCGGCCCGCCAGGCTTGGATGGCGCACCTTTGTGCCAGCTCATCACCGTGTTCTGGAGCGGCAAGAGAGGCCGGGATTTGTCAGATTGACCTTGCCAAAATCAGAGGGCGCTAGTACTGTACATCCATACAGTATTTTCAGGTGCCCATCATGGCTTGTCTTGATTCAATAGCAACACCAGAGGAACTGCACCCTTCGCTCTGGCGCGCCTCGCAGCTGGCGCATTCCACCACACGCTGCATCGATACCGGTCATCCTATCCTGTCCCACCAGTTGCCGGGCGGAGGCTGGCCGACCGGCACGCTCACCGAATTGCTGCTGCAACAGACCGGTGTTGGCGAACTGCGCCTGTTGCGTCCCGCGCTCGCCCAGGTGGCAAGGCGCCGCATCGTGCTGCTGCAGCCGCCTCATGCCCCGCAGGCGCTGGCGCTGGCCGCGCTGGGGCTGGCGCCATCCCAGCTGGTGTGGGTACGCACCAGCCGCGTTACCGACGCCTTGTGGGCGGCCGAACAGGTCTTGCGCAGTGGCAGTTGCGGCGCCTTGCTGTTCTGGGCCACCCATGCGCGCGGCGAAAGCCTGCGCCGTCTGCATTTGGCCGCGCAAAGCGGCGACACGCTGTTTTTCATGATGCGTCCGCTGGCGGCTGCCCAGGATTCCTCGCCCGCGCCGCTCAGGCTGAGCTTGCGGCCGGTTGCGGGCGGCATCGAGCTCGGCTTCGTCAAACGCCGTGGACCGCAGCGCGATGCGCCGTTGTTCCTTCCCTTGACCCCTTCATTACGACAGCGCCATGCGACTCTGGATCGGCCTCAGCCTGCCCCAGCTCCCGCTCGAAGTGTTCTGCCCGAACTGGTCGGCTGACAGCCGCAGTGTGGTGCTCGAACACCAGCGTGTGCTGGTCATGTCGCCCGCCGCGCGCGCGGCCGGGGTGCAGGCGGGCATGCGGCGCGGTGGCGTGCTCATGTTGCTGCCCGAGGCGCGCGTGCACGAACGCGCGCCCGAGTCCGAAAGCGACGCCTTGCACGCCGTGGCCATGGCGCTGCTGCAGTACACGCCGCTGGTCACGCAGGGGGAGGAAGCCACGCTGCTGATGGATGTGGGCGCCAGCTTGCGCCTGTTCGGTGGTATTGGTGCGCTGTGCCGGCGCATTCGCGCCAATCTGCGCGAAATGGGTTTTACGGGAACGCTCAGCTGCGCGCCAACGGCACGCGGAGCCTGGCTGCTGGCACGGGGCGGGGCGGGGCGCTGCCTCACCATGCACGCGCTGGTGCGGCGGGCCGACCGCCTGTCCAGCGCCTTGCTGCCGCCGGCGCGCCCGTTTGCCGACTGGTTCGAAGGCATCGGCTGCTTCAGCCTGGGCGATATGCGGCGTCTGCCGCGGGCCGGGCTGCAGCGGCGCTGCGGCAAGGCGCTGCTGAACATGCTCGACGCGGCCTACGGCATGACGCCCGAACTGTTCGACTGGATCGAAGCGCCGAGCACGTTCAGCGCCAGGCTCGAACTGTTCGACCGCGTCGAAAACGCCGAGGCGCTGCTGTTTGGCGCGCATCGGCTGCTATTGCAAATGACCGGCTGGCTGTGCGCGCGTCAGTTGGCCGTGCAGCGCATCGTGCTGCATCTGGAACACGAGCGCGGGCGGGTGGCGCGGGCGCCGACCGCG
>CBFGOU010000485.1:0-4235 GCA_965650445.1 uncultured Oxalobacteraceae bacterium
AAGCCGTCCATCTCGGGCATCTGCAAATCCATCAGCACCAGGTCGTAGGGCTGGCCGGATGACGCCATCTCGAGCGCGATGCGGCCGTTGTCGGCGGTGAATACGTCGATCCCGGCACCGGTCATCAGTTCGGTGGCGATCTGCTGGTTGATTGCGTTGTCCTCGACCAGCAGCACGCGCAGGCCGTCCAGCCAATAATTGCAGCGCGCCGCGCTGGGCTGCACCTTGGCGTTGCCGCTGTACAGTTCCATCAAGGTGTCGACCAGCGCCGACGCGCCTACCGGCTTGGTGAGGAAGGCGTCCATCAGCACGGTGTCTTCCGGCCCGAACAGATCGTCGCGGCCGAAGGCACTCACCAGCACGATGGCCGGCTGGCGCGTGAGCCGGGGGTCGTGCTTGATCGCGCGCGCCACTTCGATCCCGCTCATGTTCGGCATCAGGCCGTCCATCAAAATCAGGCCGTAGGGATGGCCGGCCTGCTCGGCCGCCCGCACCGCCTCCAGCGCGGCGGCGCCCGATCCGGCCTCGTCGACCTCCAGCCGCAGCGCGCCGCAGTGGTTGGCCAGCACCCGCCTGGCCTGCGGGTTGTCGTCCACCGCCAGCACGCGCAGGCCGTCGATACGGCCGGGCAGAACGCTGCGGTCGGCCGCGCGGCCGATGCCGAAGCCGAGCGAAAAGCTGAAGGTGCTGCCCACGCCCGGTTCGCTGTCGACCCAGATCGCCCCGCCCATCATCTCGATCAGGCGCTTGGTAATGGCCAGGCCCAGGCCGGTGCCGCCGTACTTGCGGGTGATGGAATCGTCGGCCTGGGTGAAGGCCATGAACAGGCCCTGGCGCTGTTCGGGCGTGATGCCGATGCCGGTATCGCGCACCGAGAACTTGAGCGTGGCATGGTTGCCGTTGCGCGACAGGCGCTCGGCCTTCACCACCACCTCGCCGCGCTCGGTGAACTTGATCGCGTTGCCGATCAGGTTAGTGAGCACCTGCTCGAAGCGCATGGCGTCGCCGACCAGGCAGGGCGGAATCTCATCGGGCATGTCGAACACCAGTTCCAACCCCTTGTCTCCGGCCTTTTGCGCCACCACCGCGGCGACCCGCTCGAGCGAGCGCTCGAGCACGAATTCGGCGTGGTGCAGGCCCAGCTTGCCGGCCTCGATCTTCGACAGGTCGAGGATGTCGTTGACGATGCCCAGCAGCGCGGTGCCGGCGTTGTGGATCTTGGCCAGGTAGTCGTGCTGCTGGGCCGACAGGTCGGTCTTCAGGGCCAGGTTCGAAAGACCGATGATCGCGTTCATCGGCGTGCGGATCTCGTGGCTCATGTTGGACAGGAAGTGGCTCTTGGCCTGGCTGGCCGCCTCGGCACGCAGGTTGGCTTCGCGCAGCGCTTCCTCGCGCGCCTGGCGCTCGAGGATCTGCGCGTTGAGCTGGCGGTTGACGGCGGCGATCTCGTCCTCGCGCTGCTTGCGGTCGTTGATGTTGAAGGTCACGCCGATGAAGCGGCGCCCCGGCTCGGCCGCGTCGCGGTCCATGATCTTGCCGTAGTTGGCGAACCAGATCCAGGCGCCGGCCTTCGAGCGCAGCCGGAATTCGCAGCGGTATTGGGGGGTGCGGCCCTCGACGTGGTCGCTCACCGCCGCGTAAATGCGCGGCACATCGTCCGGATGCGACAGCTTGTTGAGCATGTCGTCGATCAGGTCGCCGTATTCGCTCTCGTCGTAACCCAGGTCGGCCAGGGTCTTGGTGACCGCCTTGGCCATCGTGCCGTCGACGATGTTGGTTTCCCACAGGTCGAGACCGGCCGCTTCCAGGGCCAGTTCGAGGCGTTCCTTGTACGGGTCTTTATCGTCAATCACGGTCGGGATAGGCTAAGAAAGGCGAGCCCAACTGCTCGCCGGAAACAACATAGCATACCGCCGCCGGCTTGCCATAGAAAAATCTGCTCAGGGCGAAGGCAGCGGGCCGGCATAGCCGATCTTGAGCAACAGCGCGGTGAAGGCTTGCATCACGCCGGCCGCCTGGCACAGCTGCGGCAGGGCCGTGATCCTGATGAGGCTGACCTGCTGCGCGCTGCCGAGGTAGGGCGCCATGTCGTCGACCGCGTTCGAAAAGCCGCGCCCGGTGCTCTCGGAGTAGTAGCAGATCGAGTCGGGCGCGATCGCCAGCGGCACGCTGGAAGCGGTCGAATACAGGATCAGGCTTTCGTTGGTGTTGTAGAGATAATAGGTGGCGGTGCTGGGCTGACCGGCCGGCGCGTTGTCGAGCCGCACGAGGCCGGTGTCGAAGCCGCCGGCGGTGGTCTGGCTGACTTCGGTAATGTACAGGCCACTGGCGATCACGCTGGTGGCGCGCCCGCTGATGCTGGCGATGAAGCCGGCCACCTCGGCCGCGCTGGGCGCGCTGGCGCTGTCCAGTAAATACTGGCCGAGCTGCCAGGCCTGGCTCAGGGTGCCGCTGATGTAGTTGCCGTTCAGCGCGAACTGGTTCGAGGCCAGCGAGGACCAGGCCGCGAAGCCGGCGATACTGCCGAAGTCGGCCGTTACCACGCCGCGCGCCAGGGTCTCGGCCTGGGCGGTCGTCGACACGTTCAGCACCGTGCTCTGGGCCAGCGCGGGATCGTTGGCCTGGTTGCCCAGCACGCAGGGGCTGACCGGCAGCCCGGCCGCGCCGCTGTAGGTGGTGTTGAGCAGTTGCGGCACCGCGCGCCCGCAGCCGTCGCCGTCGACCACGGTGAGGCCCTGGTCCATGACGCCGGCGATCAGGGGAATCAGCGAATTGAGCGCACCGAGTTCGACCGGCGCCGCCCAGGTGTACAGGGTGGCGTTGGCGTTTTGTAACGCCAGCATGGTGTTGGCGATCGCGCCCTTGACGTCGCGCAGGTGCAGCGCCTGGCCGGCATCCGGCGAGCCCATCAGGGCAAGCACGCAGGCGTTCGCCCCGCCCGGGTAAGCCTGCACCGGCACCGGCGTGAACCGGGTCTGGGCCAGCTCGTTGAGCACGCCGACGGCATCGGTGTAACTGCCGCCCCCGCCGCTGCCAAACACGGCCGCACCGGCGGCCACGTAATAAAAATCGGTGATGCCATAGGCTGCGGGCGCGTGTGCTGGAGTGCTCATCGGTTTCCCTTTCGTGGGCGGATGGATCGATTCCTGGGTGACTGCTTGTACCGGCGGCACAAGGTCAAATGCGGCGGTTTTTGCTTGCTGGGGCATTCTTGTTGGTAATATTTGATATTTCGCGAATTAGCGCTTTTTGTCAATCTGTGCGATCGGCAAAATTAAACGGGAGTATAGAAATCGAAGATCAATGCAAGTTGGGGCAGCGCCAGCACGGCGCTGCGGCGCTGTTGTTGCTGCTCGCCAGCGCGCCGGGTGCGGCGCTGGCCCAGGAGGCCCCGGCCGAGACTGCCGAAACCGTTGTCGTCACCGCCCAGTACCGGCGCGAGCGCCTGCAGGACGTGCCGATGTCTGTCAAGGCTTTCACCGCCACCCAGATCGACGACGCAGGCATCCGCAGTGCGCAGGAAATGGCCGATCTGACGCCGAACCTGGCCTTCGACCAGTCCTTCACCCACCGCAATTCCTTCCTGACGATACGCGGCGTGTCGCAGGTGAACAACGCCGATGCGCCGGTCACGGTGGTCGTCGACGGTGTCCCGCAGAATAACCAGAAGCAGCTGAAGATGGCCTTGTTCGACCTCGAGCGCATCGAAGTGCTGAAGGGGCCGCAAGGCGCGCTGTATGGCCGCAATGCGCTCGGCGGCGCGATCAATATCGAGACGCGCCGGCCAGCGCGCTATCCCGAAGGGTTCGTTGAAGCGAGCATCGGCCAGGACAATGCGCGCGCCGTCACCGCCGGCTGGAATGCCGCCAGCGCGGACGGCAAGGCCAGCGTGCGGCTGGCCGCGCATGCCGAGCGCTCCGACGGACAGACTCAAAACAGCTATCTGCAGCGCCGCGCCGATGGCGTCGGCCACGACAACACGGTGCGCGCGCGCGCCGACTTCGAGCCCGCGGCGGGCGTGCGGATCGACCTGCGCGCCTCGGCCAACCGCTTCGCCGCCGGCGCCACCTGGGACAGCCTGGTCCACAGCCCGAATCCGAACCAGACCGTGACGCCGAGCGCCAGCCTGTTGGGCAGGTCGGACGGTGTTTTTTTTTATGATAGGTTGAAGTCCGAGATCTACACCGCGCTCGGTACGCTGAGCGCGATCAGCGCCTACACCAGTCTGGCTGAGC
>CBFGOU010000486.1:0-4230 GCA_965650445.1 uncultured Oxalobacteraceae bacterium
GGAAGACCTGCAAGCCATTTTCGCCCCGCTGGAAGCGTGAGGGGCCTGGATAAAGCGGCGGAAGTGACCAGGTTGGTAACATTGGCGTATACTGGCGGTTTGCATGAGCCCGGTCGTGTCCGGGTAGACCAACGGAGGATCGTCGATGACCCGCAGCGCACGCGTCACCCCCCTGCCCGCGCCGGCGCCGTCCGCGCCCGGGCAGGCACCTGAAGGCGCGTTTCGCGCCATCGCCGAACTGCGCGGGGATGTCGCCTTCATCGTCGACTGCGGCACCGGCTTGCCGACCTATCTCAGCGACACCAGCCTGATCCTGACCGGGTATGGGCTGGCCGATGTCGCCGCCCACATGAGCGGCGCGGCCACCGATAGCAATCTCAACGAACTGTGCGGCCAACTGGCCGAGCGCCTGCGCCGCGCCCGCGAGGGCGAGGCCGGCGGCGAGCAGGAGGTGCGGCGCCTGGCCCAGCGCTGCCGCAACGGCCGTATCGTGCCGCTCGAAGTGGTGTCCACCATCCTGACCGGAGCGGACGGCGCCGCCACCGCGCTGGTCGGCTCGGTGCGCGACGTCAGCGACGAACACGAACGGCTGGAAGAGCAGCGCCGCTTCGCCAGCATGCTCAACCATGAATTCCGCACGCCGCTCTCGACCATCGACGGCGCCGTCCAGCGCCTGGAAGTGACCGGCGCCCATGCCGACGAGCCGACCCGCCAGCGCTACCGCAAGATTTCCACCGCCGTCGACCAGCTGATCGGCATGCTCGACCAGTACCTCTCGCCCGACCGGCTCGAGCAGATCGGCTACAAGCCGCGCGCCAACACGGTCGAGCCGCGCCAGTTGCTCGAAGAAGCCGCCCAGCAGCTGCGCGCGGCCGGCCGCGGCGTCACGCTCGACGCCGGCGACCTGCCCGCCTCCCTGCGCTGCCAGCCGGACGGCTTGCGCATGGCGCTCAAGGTGGTGGTCGACAATGCCCTGCAATATTCGCCGCCCGGCAGCCCGGTGGCGCTGTCGGGCCAGCAAATGGATGGCGGCATCGCGCTGATGGTGCGCGACCAGGGGCCGGGTGTGCCGGACGATGAGCTCAGCCAGATTTTCGGCAAGGCCTACCGCGCCCGCAACGCCCACGGCAACGGTTCCGGCCTGGGCTTGTACATGGCGCGCTCGGTCATCGAAGTGCACGGTGGCAGTATCAGCATGCGCAATGTGGCGCCGGCCGGCGCCGAATTTCGCATCTGGCTGCCGATGCAACGTTCGACCGGGAAAAATGTTGCGCCGAAAGTGATCAACTGTGATAATTCCCTGTAATCAACAAACCAGGGTAAGCGCTGAGTAAAAGTAAATATGGCTCAGGGTGCACGCAATAAAGAAAAATGGCCATCGCATGACCCAGATACTGATCGTTGAAGATAATGGCGATTACGCCGCGGATATGGCCGAGTTCCTGATGGAGCTCGACCATGAGGTGGCGATCGCCACCAGCGCCGGTGAAATGTGGGCGGCGCTCACCAAGACGCCCACCGCCGTCGTGGTGCTCGACCTCGGCCTGCCCGATGAGGATGGCTTCAATGTCATTCCGCGCATGCGCCAGCTCTACCCGGAAATCGGCCTGCTGGTGCTGACCGGCCGGGTCGCGTTCGACAACCGCATTCTCGGCCTGCGCCTGGGCGCGGACCACTATTTGACCAAGCCGATCAAGTTCCCCGAGCTGGCCGCGCACATCGAAGCGCTCGACCGGCGCGTCCGTCCTGCCGAGCCGGCCCCGCAGCCGAGCAAGTGGACCTTGAAAGTGAGCGCTCGCCAACTTGAATTGATGGGCGCCGTGATCGACTTGACGGAAAAGGAATGCAACTTTCTGCATTTGCTGACCATCAACACCCGGCCGGTGCCGCGCCAGGTCATCGTGGCCGGCATGGGCGGCGACGATCCCGACGCCAGCCGCCGGGTCGACATGCTGGTCTACCGCCTGCGCAAAAAGGCCCGCACCGGCCTGGGCCAGGACTTGCCGCTGCGCAGTGCGTATGGTGAAGGCTACAGTCTTTCCGCTGGCTTCACGCTCAGCTGACGATTCTGTTGCTTTCCGGTACAAAGTGACAATATGTGATTATTGACGCCGTGCTCCTGAACTAGAATAATGACGTGTGGCAAGTTTGCCACGCCGCAAGTTCCACCAGGAGTGACACATGAAACTGCTGCACCGTTTGCCACTGTTGTGGAAGGTGTTGTTCGCCCCGGCCATCGCCATGGCCTGCATGGCCTTGTACTTGGTCACCACCGTATCGGTATTCCACCAGAACAACAGCCGCCTGACCCAGGTGCGCGACGTCCAGGTGCCGGTGCAGGACGCCACGGTCGACAATGTCAGCGCGCTCGACAAGATCATCGATCAGCTCAACAGCGCCGCCTCTTCCGGCGAAACCGACCCCATCCAGCTTGCCGATACCATCGCCCAAAAGGTGCGCGCCAACTATGCGCGCATGCTCAAGCTCGATGTTGCCGAAGCAAGCACGCTGCAACGCCTGGCTCGCGAATTTGACAATTATTACAACGTTGCACGCCGGGTGGCCGACATGATGGCGCAAAAGAGCGGCACCCCCGATGGCGCCGCCCTGCACGCCATGGCCGCCAACCTGGACACCTACCGCAAGGACTTGCTGGCCTTCCGCGAAAAAGGCAACCGCCGCTTCATCGGCACCGTCAACGACGCCACCAGCGCTGCCGACCGCGCCGTGCAAGGAGGCATCGCGCTGGGCGCGGTGGGGCTGGCGGTCGCCCTGTTTTTCGCCGTGCTGGTGGCGCGCGCTTTGTCGAGCCAGCTGCAGCGCGCCGTCGGCGTGGCCCAGACCGTTGCCTCGGGCGACCTGACCAGCGACATCCACACCAGCGCGGTCGACGAAACCGGCCAGCTGCTGCGCGCCCTGAAAGACATGAACGGCAGCCTGGTACGCATCGTCGGGCAAGTGCGCGCCGGCACTGAAGCCATCGCCAGCAATTCCGTGCAAATTTCCGAAGGCAATACCAGCCTGTCGACCCGCACCGAGCAGCAGGCCGATGCGCTGGAACAGACCGCGCACGCCATGGCCCAGCTGACCAGCACCGCCCAGCGCAACGCCGACCACGCCCAGCAAGCCAATCTGCTGGCCGCGTCCGCCTCGGAGGTGGCCGTCAAGGGCGGCCAGGTGGTGGCCCGGGTGGTCGACACCATGGGCGCCATCAACGCGTCCTCGCGCAAGATTGCCGACATCATCGGCGTGATCGAAGGCATCGCCTTCCAAACCAATATTCTCGCGCTCAATGCCGCGGTGGAAGCGGCGCGTGCCGGCGAGCAGGGCCGCGGTTTTGCCGTGGTCGCCACCGAAGTGCGCAGCCTGGCCCAGCGCTCGGCCGCCGCCGCCAAGGAAATCAAGACCCTGATCAGCGACTCGGTCCAGCAGGTCGGCCTGGGTTCGCAGCTGGTCGACCAGACCGGCAGCACCATGGACGACATAGTCGCCAGCGTGCAGCGCGTGACCGACATCATGGCCGAGATCGTCGACGTCAGCGGCCAGCAGACCGCCGGCATCGAACAGGTCAACGCGGCCATCGCCCAGATGGACGAGGACACCGAACAGAACGCTGCACTGGTCCAGCAGACCGCCGCGGCCGCCCAATCCATGCAGGACCAGGCCGGCGACCTGGCCCAGGTCGTCAGCTTGTTTACCCTCGGCGCAGGCGGCCACGCCCCCGCCCCCGCCCCCCTGCGCCTGACCCACGCGGCATAGCCGATCTCCCAACCCATAGAGAGCTTATGAAAATCAGAACCGCAGTAGCACTGCCGTGGCTGGCGCTGGCCGCCGCCGCGCCGTCCGCCCAGGCCGACGTCGTGATGATCGTGTCCGCCCATTCCGCGCTGACGCCAGCGGTGGAGCAGGTTTGCCAGGTATTCCTCGGCAAGATCAAGACCCCGACGCCGGTTACCCTGTCCGAACAGAATCCCGTACGCGACGAGTTCTACAGCAAGGCGTGCAAGAAAGACCCGGCCCAGGTGCGCTCGATCTGGGGCAAGCTGATCTTCACCGGCACGGGCACCCCGCCCAAGGAAGTGGCCAATAGCGGCGACATGAAGAAGTCGGTCGCCGCCGACCCCAACAGCGTCGGCTACATCGACAAGAAAGATGTCGACGCCAGCGTCAAAGTCATCGCCACTGCCAACTAACCGATCGGGATCCCCATGAAAAAAATTACCGTTGCCC
>CBFGOU010000487.1:0-4229 GCA_965650445.1 uncultured Oxalobacteraceae bacterium
CCGAAAGCATGGACAAGGATGCCCTGAACGCCAGCGGCAACCTGCGCTGGGATCGGCTGGACGTGAATGGCAAGACCCTGCATGTGGCGGTGCGCGACATGCGCATCGACGGCAGGCAGCAACGCACCGCCGCAGGCACCGAACTGTGGACCGGCAACAGCAGCGGCGGCGCGGGCAGCGTGCTGCTCGAAGACAGTTCCATGCCCGGCTTCTCGATGCGCTTCGACGACATCCGCGTGAACGCAACGTCCAGCGCGCGCGGCAAGCTGCTCGATCTTACCTATCAGAGCGGCATCAAGAGCATTTCGCTGCTCGGCGGGCAAGTCGATGACGTGCGCATCAATTTCCGCATGCTGGGCCTGGACATGGCCTTTTTGGGCAAGCTGAATGCAGCCAAGAAAGGCGCTGTAGCCCTGACGCCGCAACAGCAGCTGGAAGCCATGCTGCCCACCCTCAGGGCGTTTGCCCAGTCGGCGCGCAGCAGCGATACCGCCCTCGAGATCGACGATTACAGCATGGCTTACATGGGTAACCGCCTGGCGCTGAACGGCCGCATCACCTTCGCGCCCGGCACCGACAAGGATTTCGCCACCATGGCGTCGCTTGGCAAGAAGATCGATGCCGAACTCACCCTGACGGTACCGACCGCGCTGGTGCTGGACGTGGCCAAGCTGTTTGCCCGCAAGCAGATGAGCGCCAACCCGCAAGCGGTGGTCGACGACGCCGCCGTGACGCAGATGGCCCAAAGCATGCGCGACATGGTGATCGGCAAGGTCATGACCAGCGGCTTTGGCCGGATGGAAAACGACAACGTGATCATCCCCATCGAAGTGCACGAAGGCGTGATCACGCTGAACGGCAAGGTAATCGAGCTGCCCAAGGCGCCGGCGGCGCCCGCCCAGCCGGCAGCCAAGGGCAAGAGCAAGAAGAAATAAACTAGGGCGCGTAATACCCGGCAATATGCAACTGCCGCGCCGCATCGGCCAAGTCTTTGCCGGTGGCGGTGCGGCGGGTTACCGATCCCATCAGGTAATTGCCCTCGATAATGGTCATGGCATTCTGGCTGACCGATTCGACGATGGCCACATGGCCGACCTCCTTGTACTTGCCCGATCCCACCTCAATCATCGCCACGCTGCCCGGACGGGGCGTGGTGCTGTTGACGGCGGCCAGCTTGCCCTTCCAGGTGTTGAGGTTATACGGCAAGGTGGGCACGCGCTTGCGCGCGAAGAACACGCAATTGTCGGCATTCGCTTCGGCCGGCAGGCGCTCCATGACGACGCTGCGCTGGTTGCTCGACCACACTTGCATGCAGGCCGCGCCGCTCCAGCTGGTGCCGGGCGCGCAGGTGCACAGTTTGCCTTCGAGGCGGCTGTTGGCGGGGCATTGTGCTTGCGCGGTCCGCGCCACGGCGGGCGCTTGCGGCGGCATGGGAAACGGTGGCGAGACCGCCCACCACAACGCGATGAGTAGACCGGCCCCAAAGGCGGCGATGGTCGAAACGGATTTCATGATGCGCTCCCATTCAATGGCGATACTCAACCATTGCAGGAAGCGCGCGCCCGGGCGTTGCGGGCGATCAGCGAACGCTGCGGAGCAGCAGCCCTAGGCGAACAGCGACCAGCGCCGGCCGCGCCGCACCATCAGCTGGGTCGAGAGCGCGTGGGAATCGTCGTGCTCATCGTAAAAGGCCAAGGCCTGGGCACGCAGGCGCGCGACCGCGCCGCTGTCGGCGCTGTCGCACACCAGCAGGCGGTCGCGCTGCGGCACGCTTGCAATAATTTCGCCAAGAAAATTATCCTGCATCTCGTCCCAGATCGAATCGACCAGCAGCAGCACCGCTTCCGGAGCGTCGCCGGTATAGGCCATGGCACAGCGGTCCTGGGCGTAAAACTGCGGTTCCGGCAGCGCTTGGCGCAGGTTGGCGCGTGCCAGCGTGGCCAGTTCATCCTCGTCGATACCGGATTGCGCCAGCAGTGCCGGGGTTGCCGAGATGGTGCTGTCGGCCAGCTCGAAAACATAGGTCACCAGCAATTCGCCGCACAGGGGGACGGTCAGGGGAAGCTGGTCGGCGCGCACGCCCGCATGCTGGAGCGCGTGCACGAAGCTGACGTGGCGGATGCGCGCCACCAGTTGTTCGCGGCGATAATGCTGCACAGTGCCAGCCTGTGGCTCGGTTTGCTTGAGTCCGAACATGGTGGGCGTCCTTGTCAGAGGGGTTGAGCGATTTGCAAAAAAAGCAAAACAGCAATATTATCTTTTAGTCAAATAGTGCGGACTAGCATAGTTATTGCCGGCAAACCTGTCAAGAACCGCACGCCACGGCGAAAAAAAAACGGCGGATTCGCATCCGCCGTTGTTTTTTGCTCAGTACCGGCTTAAGCCAGCCTGCCGTGACAGGCCTTGAACTTCTTGCCGCTGCCGCAAGGGCATGGGTCGTTGCGCCCGACTTTCGGCGCGATCGCTTCGTCGCCGAGCAGCGAAGCGACCGACATCGGTGCCAGCAACTCTTCCGGCGCCGCGTCCGGATTGAAAGCGGCATGCTGGAAGTTGACGTTTTCCAGCTGGGCGTGCTGCAAGGCAGCCGCCTCGGCCGCTTCGATTTCCTCGCGCGACTGGATGCGCACATTCATCACCATGCGGATGACGTCGTTCTTGATCTGGTCCAGCATCGAGCCGAACAGTTCGAACGCTTCGCGCTTGTATTCCTGCTTCGGATTCTTTTGCGCGTAGCCGCGCAGATGGATACCCTGGCGCAGGTGGTCCAGCGCGGCCAGGTGCTCGCGCCAGTGGGTGTCCACGCTTTGCAGCATGACGTTGCGCTCGAAGCCGCCGAACGACTCCTTGCCGACGATGCCGACCTTGGCGCCGTAGGAGGCCTCGGCCGCCGCCAGCACGCGTTCGAGGATGTCCTCGTCGCTCAGGTTGGCGTCGTTCTTGAGCATGTCGGCCAGCGGCACGTCCAGCTGCCATTCGGCGGCCAGGCTCGATTGCAGGGCGGCGATGTCCCACTGCTCTTCCACCGACTCTTCCGGCACGAAGGTGCGCACCAGGTCGGTGAACACGCCGGCGCGCAGCGAGGCGATCAGCTCGGAAATATCGCTCGTTTCCAGCAATTCGTTACGCTGGGTGTAGATCACCTTGCGCTGGTCGTTGGCGACGTCGTCGTATTCCAGCAGCTGTTTGCGGATGTCGAAGTTGCGTGCCTCCACCTTGCGCTGCGCCGACTCGATCGAGCGCGACACGATGCCCGCCTCGATCGGCTCGCCTTCCGGCATTTTCAGGCGGTCCATGATGGCGCGCACGCGGTCGCCGGCGAAAATGCGCAGCAGCGCGTCGTCCAGCGACAGGTAGAAGCGCGAGGAACCGGGATCGCCCTGGCGGCCGGAACGGCCACGCAGCTGGTTGTCGACCCGGCGCGATTCGTGCCGTTCGGTACCGATGATGTGCAGGCCGCCGGCACTGACCACATGGTCGTGCAGCGATTGCCATTCGGCGCGCAGCTTGTCCGCCTGGGCCGCCTTGTCGGCGTCGCTCAGTTCGGCATTGGCTTCGATGATCTGGATCTGCTTTTCGACGTTACCGCCCAGCACGATGTCGGTACCGCGACCCGCCATATTGGTGGCGATGGTGATCATCTTCGGACGGCCCGCCTGGGCAATGATTTCCGCTTCGCGGGCGTGCTGCTTGGCGTTGAGCACGTTGTGCGCCAGCGAGGCCTTGGTCAGGATACCCGACAGCAGCTCGGAGTTTTCGATCGAGGTGGTACCTACCAGCACCGGCTGGCCGCGCTCGTAGCAATCGCGGATATCGATCAGCATGGCGTTGTACTTTTCCTGCGCCGACTTGTACACCTGGTCCTGGCGGTCCTTGCGCTGCGACGGACGGTTCGGCGGAATCACCACGGTTTCCAGGCCGTAGATCTCCTGGAACTCGTAGGCTTCGGTGTCGGCCGTACCGGTCATGCCGGCCAGCTTGGTGTACATGCGGAAATAATTCTGGAAGGTGATCGAGGCCAGGGTCTGGTTCTCGTTCTGGATGCGCACGCCTTCCTTGGCTTCGACCGCCTGGTGCAGGCCGTCGGACCAGCGCCGGCCCGTCATCAGGCGGCCGGTGAATTCGTCGACGATGATCACTTCATTGTTCTGCACCACGTAGTGCTGGTCCTTGTGGTACAGCGCGTGGGCGCGCAGGGCCGCGTACAGGTGGTGGATCAGGGTGATGTTGGC
>CBFGOU010000488.1:0-4229 GCA_965650445.1 uncultured Oxalobacteraceae bacterium
AAGACGAACTGAAATCCTACGCGGCCGGCGCCAACGCCTTTCTCCCCAAGCCGGTCGACCATGATCTGCTGCTTGAGCACATCGGCAAGGAGCTGTCCCTGCGGTGGGTGTTCGAACAGTCGACGCTGGAAGCGCTCGGCCTGGACGCGGAGGACCCGGCCGACCTGGTCGTTCCCCCGGCGCACGAAATCGCCGCACTGGCCCAATTGGCGCGCCTGGGCAATATGCAGAAGGTCCGCGAACAAGCCGATTACCTGCAGGCGCTCGATCCGGCTTTCGGGCCGTTCGCTCAACGCTTGCGCGTGCTGGCGCAAGGGTTCCAGTCGAAGGCGCTGGCCGCCTTTGTCGCGCGCTATCAAACCGGGCACGAGGCGCCGCCGGCCGTGCGGACGCTGGCATGATCAGCGTCCTTCCCGGAACCTTCCAGTCAAATCCGCATCAAACCCACCAATACCGTACAGATGTCCACTCGACACCTGCGCCGCATGCTGAGTTATGGCGATGCCATGCACGGTATGCGCCAGGATCGACACTATGATGCTAATCACTTGCTGGCGTAACATGATCAGGGGCGCCTGGCGCCGCAGGCGCGCGAGCCTGGCGGCGCTGTTGCTGCTCGGCGCCATACCAGCCATGGGCACGCCGCCCACGACCGTCACCGTGCGCAGCCATTCAGACCCGATCTCGCCCGAATACTTGTTCATCAAGGAAGCGGCGGCCGCCTTCAACCGGCGCCAGCAGGTGTACCGGGTCGAATTCGGGTCCACGCTGCGCCGGGATTTCGCCAACTGGATGCACCGCGAGGCGGCCAACGGCACCCTGCCCTGCCTGCTCGATTTCGACGGCCCCTACCTGGCCGAGTTCGCGTGGCCGCAATATTTCCAGCCCATCGATAAATTCGTTCCGGCAGACATGCTGAACGATTTCCTGCCGTCCATCGTCGCGCAGGGAAGCTACCAGGGCCGGCTGTACGGACTGGGACAATTCGACTCCGGCCTCGTTCTGTGGGGCAATCTGCGCTATCTGCGCGCCGCCGGCGTGCGCATTCCCACCTTGCAAGCGCCCTGGAGTTTGGCCGAATTCGAACAGACGCTGGCCAGGCTGGCCACCCTCGACGGGCTTGCCTACCCCATCAGCTTTTCGATTTTCAACGGCCGGGGCAACGAGTTCTTCGCCTACGCCTATGCCCCCATCGTCCAGGGCTTCGGCGGCGACCTGATCGATCGTGGCCCCATGGGCCGGGCCAAGGGGGTGCTGGACGGGCCACGCTCGGTCGATGCGCTCACCCATTTCAAGCATTGGTTCAGCGCCGGCTGGGCCTCGCCGTCCGATCAACCGTCCGATCTGGCCTCCGGGAAGGTGGCGCTCTACTGGAATGGCCACTGGGCCTACCGCTCGCTGCTGAAGGAACTGGGTCCGGATCTGGTCGCGATGCCCCTGCCGGACTTTGGACACGGCGTCAAGACCGGCATGGGATCGTGGGCCTGGGCCATTTCGAGCACCTGTCCCACCCCGGCCGGGGCCTGGGCATTTCTCGCCGATCTGCTCACGACCGAGTCGATCCTGCGCATGACGAATCTGAACGGCGCCGTGCCCGCCCGCCGCTCCGCCCTGCGGCAGTCGCCGCTGTATGGCGAGGACGGCCCTTTGCGCCTGATTGTGCAACAGCTGGAGCTGGGCGGCGTACCCCGTCCCGCCACTCCGGCCTATGGCACGATCAGCGTGGCGTTTCGGAACGCGGTCGCCAATATCATCCTCGGCGGCGATCCGCAAACCGAACTCAGCGAGGCTGCCAACCGGATCGACCGCCAGATTGCCGCCAACCATGGCTATCCCTATCCATGACAACGGCGTTGATCAGGCTGCCGAGGATTGACGATCCCGGGAAGGCGTCATGAAGCTTGGCATCAAGCGCAAGGTGTTGCTGGTGCTGGTTGGGTTGCTGGTGTTCACCACCTCGCTCGACGCCCTGCTGGCGTCCTATTACACCAACCGGCAAAACCAGCAATCCGCCTTTGCCGCCCTGAATCGTTCGCTGCAAGCCTGGCACGACGATTTGCAGTCCATGACGGAGCGCCTCAAAGACGCGGCCCTGTCCACGGTGGGCGACACGGTAGTGCTCACGCAGTTGACCGACCTGGTCCTGCTTGAAACGCCCGCGGCCCCCGGCCCTGCGCAGCAGGACGCACTCGCGCAGACACGCACCCTGTCGTATGCCAAGGTGGTCTCGCTCAACCGCCTGCACCTCGCGCTGCGCACCGGCGGCTTTTCGCGTATCGCCGTCTATACCGGCGGCAAACTCAGTCATGCCGTCTCCGCCTCCGAGGCCGGCATGATGATTCGTCGCGGCAATACCGAGCGGGTCTGGGTGGCGGCGTCCACCGACGCCGGCGGCAATCTGAGCGCGCATACCTGGCCCGCGTGGCAGCCACGGTCTCCGCCGGCCGGCACCGCTTTGACCCAAACCGCCATCGACCGGCCCACGGTGTCCGTGTCCTTCGCTTCGCCCGAGGCCGCCTCGATCGACATCATCGTGCCGGTCCAGGGCGTGTTCGAAGAATATCTCACCGACATTCGCCCGCGCAAATACCGCCTCGTTTCCGGCATGACGATTGCCAATCCGGCGGACCGGCAGCCCGGCCACCCCGCGCAGACCGCCGCCATCCTGGTTTTCAGCCGGATGATCGACCGGGCATTGTTGGGCGCGGTGGCGAAAAAGACCGGCATGTTGCCCATGCTGTTCTCGCCCGACGGCCGCTACCGGCTTGGCCTGACCGCGACGCTCCTCACGCCGGATGAGCTGCTGAGCAAGGCGCAAACGGCCGGCCGCGGAAAGACCTCCACCGTGCTGCAGGAAACCGTCATGACCGGGCAGGGATCGTTCAATGAAGCCTTATTGCCGTGGCAATACGGAAACCAGACGCGCATGATTCTTGGCTTGAGCTCCTCGCGCGCCAGTACCCTGGCCAACATCCGCCAAACCGTGACCGCGATCCTGTTTGCCTCCAGCCTGATCCTGGTGCTCAGCATCGCGATGGGCACCTACTGGGTGGGGCGCTTTATCGATCCGATCGTCGCCTTGACCCGGGCGGTAAAACAGATCGGCCAGAAGCGCCGGGCCGGCCACGGGTCCGCACTCGGCCAAGCTGAATACGTTCCCGTCACGGCGCCGGACGAGATCGGCGAACTCAGCGCAGCCTTCAATGTGATGACCTTTGAACTCAAGCGTGCTTTCGACACGCTGGAGCAGCGCGTGCAGACCCGCACCGCCGAGCTGCGCCAGCAGACCCGCTATCTGCGCACCTTGATCGATACCCTGCCCCTGTGGGTCTGGCTCAAGGACACCGAACGGCGCTACCTGACCGTCAACCAGGCCAATGCCCAGGCCTGCGGGCGCAAGGTCGAGGAAATGGTCGGCAAATCCGACGAGCAGTTGTGGCCGCCCGAACTGGCCGAACGCTATCTGGCCAACGACGCCGAGGTGCTCACCACCCGCCAGCGCACCACCGTGGAGCAAGCCATCGCCAGCGAAAACGGTCCGGTCTGGATGGAAACCTACCGCGCCCCGGTGCTCGACGAGGACGGCACCTTGCTGGGCATGGTGGGCGTCACGCGCAACATCAGCGAGCGCAAGGCCGCCGAAGAGGCGCGCGAGGCGGCGCTGGCCGAAGCGGTGCGGCTGGCGCGCCAGCGCAGCGATTTCCTGGCGCAGATGAGCCACGAACTGCGTACCCCGCTCAACGCCATCATGGGCTATGCCCAGCTGCTGCGGCGCGACACCCATCAGCTGACCGAGCGCCAGGCCAGCGGCCTGGCCACCATTCACGAGAGCGGCCAGCATTTGCTTACCCTCATCAACGACATCCTGGACCTGGCCCGGGTCGAGGCCGGCAAACTGGCGTTGATCACGACGCCGGTCGATCTGGCCGCCTTCCTGCGCCTGGTGGCCGACATCATGCGGGTCAAGGCTGAAGAAAAGAGTCTGCTGTTCCACTACGATGCCGCGGCCGACCTGCCGGCCGCCGTGACGGTGGACGACAAGCGCTTGCGCCAGGTGCTGCTCAACCTGCTCGGCAACGCCGTCAAGTTCACCGACCGCGGCGCAGTCACCCTGCGCGTGCTGCCGGTTGCGGGAGGCGCGCGCGAGCAGGGCATGGCGCGGCTGCGCTTCGAAGTGGCCGACAGCGGCATCGGCATGAGCCGCGAGCAGCTGGCGCGCATTTTCCAGC
>CBFGOU010000489.1:0-4227 GCA_965650445.1 uncultured Oxalobacteraceae bacterium
GGTGTTGTAGGCGAAGCCCAGCGGACCGGAATACAGGCCCACCGTCTTGTACTTGGCCTGGCGGGCCTGGGTCACGGCCCAGTCGCGCAGCAGGTTGATGTTGGGCGACTGGTAGCCCAGGGTCAGTTCCTTTTCGGCCGCTTGCAGGTGCGGGTCGCCCGAGCCGCCGAACCACACGTCGGTCTTCGGATTGGCGGCTTCGGCGGCGATCTGGGCCAGGGCTTCGCCCGCGCCTTTCTGCACCATGTTGACCTTGATGCCGGTGCTGCGCGCGAACGTGGTCTGGACCAGGCTGCACCACTCGGTCTGCACGCCGCAGATCACGTTGAGGGAGCCTTCGTCGGCGTGGGCCGCGCCGGCGGCCAGCGCCAGCAGGGGAGCGCCGAGCGCGAATCGAATTTGCTTTTTCATATTGCCTCCGTTATCGTTAAATGAGCTGCATCAGAATGCGTAGCGCAGGCCGGCGCCGACGGCGCGCGATTTGGCGCCCGTTGCCGGGCCGATGCCGCCGGCATCGAAGTCGTACCGGCCGCGCTCTTCGTTCTTGACCATTGCGGCGAAGGTTTCGAACAACATCTGCGGATTGATCAGGTACTGGTAGGCGATCACGGCGTTGCGCGCACCGGTGTCGGCGCCGTTGCACAGGGTGTTATTGGCGAGCGAGCAGGTCACGTCGCTGCCCACGCCCACGCCGCCGTAGACGACATGCTTGCCCGCAGTGTGCTTGGCCGACACGACCACGCCGTGCTTGCTCAGGCGGGTTTTCTGGGTGCCGGTGGCGTCCTCGTCCGACAAGCGCATGCGGTCATAGCCGATGGCCAGCGTGGTCGACTTGGTCAGTGCGTAGCGCATGCCGAAGCGGAAGTCGCGGTCGCGGGTGTTGTGGTCGACGGAGGCGTTCAGAATGCCCTTGTCGTTGCGCTGTTCGATCGAGGCGCGCATGTCGACCGGACCGATCACGTATTGCAGGCCCAGGCTGAGGCTATTGTCGTTCAGGTGCGTGCTGGTGGCGGTGCCGACATCGCTGCGGTTTTCGTTGGCGCTGAAATACACGCGTGCCGACAGGCCGGAGAAGCTGGCCGACTCGAACGCCAGGGTGTTATCGAAACGGGTGTTGAACTGCGGTCCGATTCCCGTTTGACCGCTGGCACCGGACAGCATGCCCTGAATGTCTTGCAAGCCGGCGCCCATCGGCGAGAAGTCGGCGGTGCCGCTGTTCCAGCGTGCCGCCGCCGTCATGCGGCCCAGCTTGACGGTACCGATGTTCTCGAATTCGATACCGACGTACACATCCTTGGCGCTGCCGAACATGCCGGCGCCCACGCCGCCGTTGGTGACGGTGCCGGGGGCCTTCGAGTTGACGCTGTTGGCGTTGTCGACCGAAATGCCGGTGGTGTACTTGGCCACTGCGGTCATGCCGTTGCCCAGCGGTAAGGCGGCTTTCACACCCAGTTCCGAGCTGACATTGCTCAGACGGCTGCGGCCCGGCTTGTCCTGGGCCGGTACCGCCGCGCCGGTGGCATCGATGTATTCGAACTGCGCGTCGGCCACGCCGTTAAGGCTGGCGCTGAACTTGGACTCGGCTTGCGCGCTTGGCATCCATGCGAG
Organism: uncultured Oxalobacteraceae bacterium; assembly: GCA_965650445.1. Classification (GTDB taxonomy): domain Bacteria; phylum Pseudomonadota; class Gammaproteobacteria; order Burkholderiales; family Burkholderiaceae_D; genus Telluria_A. The sequence goes on from CBFGOU010000489.1 coordinate 1,609, forward strand.
CGAAACTGCCAATGCGGTGCCTGCCATGATCATGTTCTTTTTCATCTTCATCTCCTGTTGGGTGCGCTTTCGGCGCCCTCTACACTTTGGTGGGGCCGGACGCGGTGTCCGGCGCTGGGATCGATACGTCCGCCGGACCCGGCGAAACACTCGACTTGGGCGCAGTCTAGGTTAGAGTTTTCCAAATAGCGATATTGCACTGCGACATAAATGCCCGAAAATGGCCTGAAACTTTCGGCCAGCTTTCAGCTACCTTTCAAGTTGCTTTCAATTAAGGGGGCGGTATGGGGTGTCTTGGGGAGGGCCGGTGTAACTTGTAGGGACGGCGTACATAGTGCTGGTACGCAAGTAGATTCGACGGTATAAAGACATGCCGGACGCTTTTTGATTGAACCTGACCCATTAAACTCACCGATGAAGATTTTGCTTGTTGAAGATGACGCCGATATGTCCAAGGCGCTCAGCCGTGCGCTGGAAAAGCGCGGCTTTCAGGTCACCACGTGCGCCGACGGCACGCATGCGCTGCGGCAGATCCGCGACGAGGTCAACGACCTGGTCATTCTCGACTTGAATATTCCCGGCCTGGATGGGCTGCATATCCTGCAGCGCACCCGCTCGCAAGGCATTTCCACGCCGATCATCGTATTGACAGCGCGCGGTGCCGTGGGCGACCGGGTGGCCGGTCTGCATGCCGGCGCCGACGACTATCTGGCCAAGCCGTTCGACCTGGAAGAGCTGGAAGCGCGTATTCACGCGCTCTTGCGGCGCAAGGGCGGCGGCGAGGAAGTGCAGCAGAAGTGCGGCCAGTTGCGCTTCGAGCGCAGCTCCGGCGCCTTTTATCACGGCGACCTGCCGCTGGAATTCACGCCGCGCGAGCAAGCCTTGCTCAAGGCGCTCATTGCCCGGCCCGGCCATGCGGTCAACCGCGAGCGGCTGTTGCAGGTGGTGTTTCCGGATGATGCCAACGTGCAGGTCGAGGCCATCGAGGTGGTGATTCACCGCCTGCGCAAGAAACTGGTGGTCACCCAGACCGAGATCATGACCTTGCGCGGGCTCGGCTACCTGCTGCGCCAGGCCGCGCGCGCCGCATGAGTGCGACGGGGCATGTGCGCTCGCTGCGCAGTTATCTGCTGGCCGGCATCATCGGGCCGATTGCCCTGTTCATCCTCGTCGACGCGGTCAACCTGTATGGCCGCGCGCTGGAGTCCGCCAATTCCGCCTACGACCGCATGCTCGTCACCACCGCCTATTCCGTGGGCGACCAGATCGAAATCGAAAACGGCCAATTGCGCACGGGTGTCTCGTTCGCCACCCTGGAAGTGTATGAGGCGGGTTTTTCGACCCGCATGATTTACAAGATCTGCGACCGCAAGGGCAACTACCTGGCCGGCGACCGCGACCTGGCCTCGTTCCGCAGTACCGGCAGCAAGTGGCCGTGGGTGCCGACCCTGATGAAAGTGTATGAAGGCACCTACGGCAATGCGCCGGTGCGCATTGCCGCCGTGGCGCAACCGTCCAGGTCGCGCTTGCCGCAGGACGACGTCGTCATTCAGATCGCCGAGCCGCTGGAATACCGGCGTGGCGCCGCGCGCGAAATCCTGTGGGGCACCATGCTGCGCCAGGGCTTGCTGCTGGCGCTGGTGGCGACGGTGACCATGCATGTCGTTACGCGCGCCTTGCGTCCGCTGGAAGGCTTGCGCGAACAGTTGGATGCCCGTCAGGAAGACGACCTGTCGCCGCTGAATACGCCCCAGGCGCCGGTCGAACTGCGGCCGGTGGTGGCCGCGCTCAATGAACTGATGGGGCGGCTGCACAAGATGGTCGACCTGCAGCAGCGCTTTGTGGCGAACGCTTCGCACCAGTTGCGCACGCCCCTGGCGGTGATCAAGATGCAGCTGCAGTCGGCCATGCGCGGCGACTTCCCGGCCGAGCAGGCGCTGCGCGAAATGAGTTCCACCGTCGACCGTGCGACCAATGTGGCCAATCAATTGCTGTCGCTGGCGCGCATCGAGCAGATGCGCGGCAAGGGTACGCGCGAGCGTTGCGATCTGGCCGTGATCGCGCAGGAGGCCGCCATTGATCTGTCGCCGTTAATCTCGGATAAGAATCTCGACTTCGAGCTGGCCGCCTGCAGCGCCTGGGTGGAAGGACGCGCCTGGATGGCCAAGGAGATGGTGTCGAACCTGCTGCATAACGCGATCCGGCATACGCCGCCCGAGTCGCGCCTTGGGATACGGGTCAAGATGCTGGACGAGGGAGTCGAGCTGTGCGTGTGGGATTCCGGGGCGGGCATCGCCGATCAGAATGAGTTGCGGGTGTTCGAGCCGTTTGCCGCCACCCACAGTTCGAAAGGTGGCGGGCTGGGATTGACCATCTGCGCGGAGATTGCGGACTCGATGGGGGCGCAGCTGACCTTGAGTAACCGCGGCATCGATGGCAAGGTCTATGGGCTCGATGCGCGGGTGCGCTTTGCCTTGGTGGCCGAGGAGCCCGTTGCGGAAGGCTAGCCAGGACGATCGCGATGCCGCCGGCTTCGATCGACAGCAGCGCGCATTGCCCGTGTTGATGATGGCGCGGCGCCAGCGCGCTGCGGCTTAGTTGCTGCTGTTGTTGACCTCG